>JBILLI010000136.1:0-13132 GCA_044376155.1 Polyangiales bacterium | reverse complement strand
AGCACCGGGTGTTCACCGCCCGCGACGGGCTGCGGCAGCTCGCGTGGCGGTGGTTCCACGTGCGGCCCGACCGCCCGGATGAGACCGTCGAAGCCCTGCCCCCCGCGGTCACCGCGGGCAACGCGCTCAACACCAGCGACGAGGACCGCGACGCCCACTGGCCCCCGGCCACCATCGCCCCGCCGCTGGGTGATGGGGAGCGCGGCGAGGGCGAGTGGACCCCCGCGTCTCCCCCGTGGCTCCGTTCGGTCGACGGCGCCCCGCCGGCGTTCTACCGCACCTTCGTGCGCGTCGACCGCGAGCGCCCCTACGCGCGCACGCTCATCGTCGCCATGGACATGCGGCAGCTCGAGCTCTCGATGCAGGCCGGCAGCGAAGACCCCGTGCCCCTGGTGGGACCGCGCGGCGACGGGCGCATCCCGCGCCGCCCCGAGGTGCTCTCGCGGGTGGTGGGCGCGTTCAACGGCGCGTTCAAGAGTGAGCACGGCGAGTACGGCATGGTGGTCGACCGCCGGGTGTTGCTCCCGCCCCGCCCACGCGCGGCCACGGTGGCCCGCCTCGCCGACGGACGCGCCGCCCTGGGCACCTGGCCCGACTCCACGGAGCTTCCCCCCGAGGTGGTCTCGCTGCGGCAGAACCTTGATCCCCTGGTGGAAGACGGGGTCGAGAACCCGCGGCGACGCTCCCTCTGGGGCTTCGTGCTGGGCGGCATCGAGACCATGCCCACGGTGCGCTCGGGCGTGTGCGCCGACGACCACGGGCACCTCTTCTACGTGTGGGGCGAAGAGACCACCGGGCGGCTGCTGGCGCGGGCCATGAACCGCGCGGGGTGCACCTACGGGATGCACCTCGACATGAACCCCTCCCACGCGGCGTTCCACTTCGTGCGCGTGGACGACATCCGTCGGCGCGAGGTGCAGTCGCAGGTGCTCCTACGATCGATGCACTCGAACCCCGAGCGCTTCGTGTACTTCTCCGCCAAGGACTTCTTCTACCTCACGCTCCGCGACCCGCGCCCCGCGCTGCCCCCCGACACGGCGTGGGAGCCCACCCCCGCGCAGCCCGCGCCGCGCTGGATGCCCGGGATCTTCACCGCCACCCGCGCGCTCGCGGACGGGTCGTCGGCGCGGGTGACCTCCATCGACACATCCCGGGTGCGCTTCGCCCTCCGCGGCGGGCGCGCCGAGCCCGCGCTGCTGCAGTCGCGCACGGACCTCACGGCCTCGACGCTCACGCCCCGGGAGGGCGAGGTGGTCCTCGGCGCGGTGGAGCTCGGCGCGGCGCGGAGCACGGGGTCACCCCGGGGGCTGCGCATCGACGGGCGGGCGCGCATGCTCTTTCCGACGCGCCCTGGTGCGGCCGTGCTCGGGGTGACCAACGCGTCGATCTCGTTGCAGGAGAGTGACTCCGACGCACCCGACGCGGTGCAGGGCGTGGCCCTTTTGCTCCGCGGCGTCGACGCGGGGGACCTCGTGTGGGAGCGCCGCGCGCACCTCGTGGTGGCGCACACCCGGGACCATCGAACCCTGCTCGTCGAGACCGACGGCAGCGCCGCGGCGGTGCGCACGCTGCTGCGCGCGTCGGGGGTGACCGACGCGGTGGCCTTCGAGGCGGGCTCTGGCGCGCTCACCCCGCACTGGCGGGGCGGCGCAGAACCCCTGCGGGACGCGTATCCCAGCACCACGCTCTTCGTCGTGGGCGCGCCGATGCCGCCGGGGGTGCTGCGGCTCGGACGTCCCGGGAGCCTGCAGAACGTTGCGGCGCCGACGGGTTCCCGGTAGGACCGCAGGGGTGAGGAGCGCAGGCGCTCCCCCCACGAACGAGGGCGACCGCGATGACCAACCGGATCGAAGAGGTGCAGCGCAGGGTGGAGGAGATCCTCTCGGCGTCGGGGTATCCGTACAAGATCGAGAAGGGCCGCGCCCGGGTGGAGCGTGGTTCTGCCGCAGTGTTCATCACCGCGCAGCGCTGGCAGGAGCGGCACGTCATCGTGGAGCTCGTGTGCCCCATCCTCGCCGACGTGGAGCTCACCGAGCCGCTGCTCCGTCGGCTCAACGAGCTCAACGAGACGCTGTACTTCGGCAAGGCCTACTGGCGCAGCAGCGAGGTGTGGCTGGCGCACAACCTCCTGGGTGACACCCTCGACAGCGAGGAGCTCATCGCCTCGGTGGGGCTCATGGCGGTGGTGGCCGACCGCCTCGACGACGAGCTCAAGAAGAACTTCGGCGGACGTCGCTGGCGCGACGAGGCGTGAGCCTCAGAAGGTCTGCAGGGCGCGGGTGAACGCGATCTGCAGGCCGATCATCCCGTCACCCGCGAAGGCGAAGCCCGGGTTCGCGGGGCGCGTGCCGTTGACGAAGGGCGCGGTCACGTTGCGGGCGTAGACGTCGTAGCCGATCGTGAGGTTCAGCGGCGCGAAGAGGGGGATGCTGATCTGCGCGCTGCCGCGCACGATGAGGTCCTGGGTGTCGCCGGGGTCGCGGAACGAGGCCTCGACGCTGAAGCCGCCCATGACGTCGCGGTCGCCGATCTGAAAGATCCGGCCGTGGCTCGCGGTGACGCGCGCGAGGAGGTTGAACACGGGCGAGGAGCGACGGTCGTTGGCGGGAGCGAAGACCTCGGGGAGGTCCATGCCCGCGCCGAGGTCGAGGTTCAGCCGCGGGAGGAGCTGAAAGGTCGCGCCCGCGGTGGGGCGGATCTGGAGGTGATGGAAGAGCCGACGGTTGCCGAAGTCGTCGGGGGGCGGCAGGTCCATTTCGGTCTCGACGTAGCCCTCGACGAAGGGCAGCGGGTGGTACCACCGCACGTTCGCGCGGGACCATCGCCACACGGCCTTGCTGAGCAGCGAGGTGAGGTCGAGGTTCTCCAAGAAGCCCGCGCGGGGCTCGCCGGGCACCTCCTGGTCGATCATTCCGTAACGGATCCGCAGGCCGTTCTGGAAGGTGTACGAGGGATGGTCGGCGTCGGCGCGGAGCTCGGTGTCGAGGCGAAAGGTCATGGCCTGCGCGCGGTTGAGCTGCGCGTCGCTGTAGACCGCGTTGTCGCCGTTGGCGATGTTCGTCGCCGAGAACTCTCCGTCGAGGTTCCAGCGAAACGACCAGCGCACGCGCTCCGCGGGGTCGGCGGGGGGGCGCAGAAAGCCGTCGGCGCCCGCGGTCTGCAGCCACGCGAGGAGCAGGTCTTGATGGGTCTCGTGGAGGTGGCGCCAGGTGAGGTCCTCGTCGAGCCCGCCGTCGCCGCCCTCGGCGACGAAGCCCGTGGTCACCAGCGAGTAGCTCGCGGTGGTGTCGATGGGGCGGCCGTTGACCCACACCGTGCGGTCGTCGCCCTCGCCGCGCACGGTCACCCCGCGCACGACCATCTGCGCGAGGCCCTCGTGCAGCGCGAGGTCTTCGAGGGTCTCGCCGTCGATGCGGGTCACGCTGACGTGGTCCTCGAAGGGCACCGCCATGCGCACCGAGAGCGCGCTCAGCCCCTCGCGGATCGGGAACAGCGCGCTGCGCCGCACGGCCCGGCGGTTGATCACCGCGATCTCGGACCGCGTGCGGTCGCGCAACACATCGAGGAGCAGGTCGGTGAACGCGTCCTGGTCCATGGGCTGTCGCACGCGACCGCCGGGGAGCACGTGCCCGTGGGCCTCGCAGAGCCAGCGCGTGGCCTCGTCGACGAAGCGCGTCACGGGCTCTGGGGCCGCGCCGTCGCGCGCGTCGCGGGCGTCGGTGCTGGTCGGTGAGACCTCGGCCACCACCACCCGCCCGCGCTCGGGGCGGACCATCAGCGCGCGGTTGCGCGCCGACCGCATGAAGCGCACGCCCTCGGGCAGGTTGCTCACCACGAACACGTCGGGCGGCGTCACCTCGGTGAACGCGTTCACCAGCGCCACGGCTTCCGCAGACTCGTGGTCGACCGTGGGGTCGAGGGTGATCACCACGCGGGTGGCCCCGGCCGCGCGGGCCTCGCGCACCTCCCGCAGGGCGGCGTCGACGAGGGGGTCGAGGGTGATGCCCACGCGGCGGTCGGGGGCGACGCGCGCCAGCGACGCGGGGGTGAGCAGCGTGATCACCGCCACGCGCTCGCCGCCGTGCTCGACGATCACCGGCGGGTCGTCGGCGTCGCGCACGACCTCGCAGAGCGCCGCCCCGTCGCCCTCGCAATGCAGGTTCGAGAGCACCGCGGTGACCCCCGCCTCGCCCAGCGCCCGCACCCCGTCGAGGATCGTCGCGCGCGTCGCGGCGAGGTCCCGATGGCCCACCGCGACCACGCGGATCCCGCTGGCGCGCACGGCGTTCGACACCTCGGCGGCGTATCGCTGGAGGGTGATCCGCGAGAGCGCCGAGCTGCCCAGGAGGTCCCCCGCGTCGAGGGCGAAGGCCTCGGGCTCGGCCGCGAGCTGCGACGCCACCACGCGCAGTCCGACGGCGTGGTCGGCCTGGGCGCCGCAGGTGATGTCGGCGAAGCTTCCGTTGATCGCCGACGACACCGCGACGCGAAAGGGCGGCGGCGGAGGCGCGGGAGGCGCGGGGCAGGCCGCACACTCGGGGCACGACGGCGGCGGCGGACACACCGGGGCCACGGGCGCGGCAGGGCGCGCGGGCACCCCAGGACGCGCGGGCACCCCGGGGCGCACGGGCGGGCGGGGCTGTGCGGCGGCGCTCCACGGCAGCGCGAGGCAGGCGACGAACATCAGGGGGCGCAATCGCATGGGCGGGACGTCTACCGCCGAGGCGCCCCTCCGCGGCAGCAGGAAATGGCGTCGCGCCGCCCCGCGTCGCAAGGTGCCGCGGTGGCCGACGCGCTCAAGCACTTCTTCAACCCCGCCCTGGTCAAGCAGATCGCGGACCGCTACGCCGCCGCGTGGTCGGACTTTCCCCGCGATCGCTTCGTGCGCGACGCCGCGCAGGGCCTCGACGCGCTGGAGCTTCTGGCCCGCGGCGCGCACATCATGCGTGCGCTCGATGTGGCTCTGCCGCAAGACTTTCTGCGCGCGGCCGACATCGTCGAGGCGTCGCTGGGCCAGGTGCACCCCACGACGGAGTCCTTCGGGATGGCGCCCTTCGCGTACCTCCCCGAGGTGACCTGGGTGGCCGAGCGCGGCCTCGCGCACTTCGAGCGGGCGATGTCGCTGCAGCACGCGCTCACGAAGCGCTTCTCGTGCGAGTTCAGCGTGCGGCCCTACCTGCACCAGCACACCGAGCGCACCCTCGCGGTCTTTCACGCCTGGGCGCGCGACCCCGACCCCCACGTGCGACGGCTGGTCTCCGAGGGCACGCGCCCGCGGCTGCCGTGGGCGATGCGCCTGCCGAAGTTCATCGCCGACCCGTCGCCGTGCCTCGCCCTGCTGGAGGCGCTCAAGGACGACCCCGAGGAGTACGTCCGACGCTCCGTGGCGAACCACCTCAACGACATCGCCAAGGACCACCCCGCGGTCACCCTGGACGTGTGCGGGCGGTGGTCCGAGGGGGCGACGGCGGCGCGCAAGAAGCTCATCGCCCACGCGCTGCGCACGCTGGTGAAGAAGGGGGATCCGGCGGCCCTGACGATCCTCGGCGCGGGCGACGCCGGGGGTCTCGACGCGTCGGCGACGCTCACCCCGACGCGGATGAAGCTCGGGGAGAGCTTTCGCGTCGAGGCCACCGTGACGAACGGCGCGGAGACGTCCCGTCGGGTGGTGCTCGACCTGCGCGTGTCGTTCCCGCGGGCGAGCGGGCGCGCGCTGGAGAAGACCTTCAAGCTCGCGACGCTCACGCTCGCGCCGGGCGCGTCGGGCGCGGGGCGCACCACGGTCTCGCTGCGCGACATGAGCACGCGCACGCACATCGCCGGGCGCTACGAGGTCGCGCTGCTGGTGAACGGGAGGCTCGTCCCCGTGGGCGCGGTCGACGTGCGGGGGTAGCGCACTCCGCGCGGCTCGCGAAGAAGCGTGACGCTCTGTGACGAGCGGCCGCTCGCCGCGCCGCGGCGGCTCTGGTAGAGCGGGCAGAGGTGCGCCGATGACCCGCCACTTCAACACCGCCGGTCCTTGCAAGCCCGAGCTGCACTACATGCTCGCGACGGAGCGACGGCTGCCCGAGCTGCGCGCGGTGATCGACGCGCAGAGCTACTTCGTGCTCCACGCGCCTCGACAGGTGGGCAAGACCACCTCGCTGCTGGCGCTGGGCGCGTCTCTGACCGCGGAGGGGCGCTACGCCGCCGTGATGGTCTCGATGGAGACGGGCGCACCCTTCGTCGACGACGTCCGGCTCGCCGAGGGGGCCATCCTGAGCGCGTGGCGGGCCCGGGCCGATGCCTGGCTCCCCGAAGCGCTGCGCCCGCCGCCGTGGCCCGAGGCCGAAGCTGGTGCGCGGATCCGATCGGCGCTGGAAGCATGGTCGCGCGCGTGTCCTCGGCCGCTGGTGGTGTTCCTCGACGAGATCGACGCGCTCTCCGGGCCGGTGTTGTCGTCGGTGCTGCGACAGATCCGCGACGGACACCCGAACCGCCCGGGCGCCTTTCCCTGGTCGCTGGCGCTCGTCGGACTGCGCGACGTGCGGGACTACAAGCTCGAATCCGGCGGCATGGATCGCGCGCACTCGTCGTCGCCGTTCAACATCAAGGTGGAGTCGTTCACCATGCGCGACTTCACCGCGTCGGAGGTCGTCGAGCTCTACGCCCAGCACACCGCCGAGACGGGTCAGCGCTTCGACGCGGACGCGCTGGCGAAGGCCTTCGAGCTCACGCAGGGGCAGCCGTGGCTGGTCAACGCGCTCGCGCGACAGGTCACCGGGGTGTTCGTCACCGATCGCGCGCAGGCGGTGACGGTGGCGGACGTGATGACAGCCCGCGACCGTCTCATCGAGCGCGAAGACACGCACCTCGACTCGCTCGCCGAGCGGCTGCGAGAGCCGCGGGTGCGGGCCATCATCGACCCGATGTTGAGCGGGCACGACCTGCCGACGCTGCCCTCCGACGACGTGCGCTTCGTGAAGGACCTCGGGCTGGTGCGCGAGAACGACGAGGGCGGACTGGAGGTGGCCAATCCCATCTACCGCGAGATCATCGGGCGGAGCCTCGCGCTGAGCGTGCGGCTGTCCCTGCCCAGGGTCGCGGCGACGTGGATCGCCGCAGACGGCCGCCTGGACGTGGAGGCGCTGCTCGCCGCGTGGATGGCGTTCTGGACCGAGCACGGAGAGACGCTGCAGGCGCAGTCACCGTACAGCGAGGCCGCCGCACACCTTGTGCTGCTGGCCTTTCTGCACCGCGTGGTGAACGGCGGCGGCCGCATCGAGCGCGAGTATGCGGTGGGCACGGGGCGGATGGACCTGCGCGTGGCGTACAAGGGTGCCGTGCTCGCGATGGAGGTGAAGACCTGGCGCGACGGCGACAAGAAGGGCGATCCCGCGAGCGCGGGTCTCGCGCAGCTTGAGGGCTACATGGCGCGGGTCGGCGCCGCGCACGGGTGGCTCGTGGTGTTCGATCAGCGCCGCGACGCGAAGGACGTCACCGAGCGCGTGAGGGTCGAGCGCGTGCGGCGCGACGGCGGCAGCGAACTCGCGGTGGTGCGGCTGTAAACGTCCATCGCGCCGGGTTGCGCGCGTCGCTCACACCGCGCGCGGGCGCGTGGCGAGGGCGCGCTCGAAGACGGCGTAGACCGCGTCGCTCAGCAGCAGGTGGCGCAGCGGCCACAGCGGCGAGTGCCAGCGCGCGGGCGGGAGCGAGCCGTCGAGCACCTCGCAGAGCGCGTCGGCCGCGAGGTCGGTGAGGTGCGCGTACGCGATGGCCCCCGCCTCGGGGCTCGCGAGGGCGGGGTCACCCGCGTAGGTCTCGTCCTCGAAGTAGCGGAACTTGTGCACGAAGCCCCGCACGATCTCTGCGATCGTGGGCCGCGCGCCGCGCTGCAAGGGGGGCCTTCCCGCGCGCGACAGCCGCAGCTCCACGGAGTCGGCCGGGAGCGTGCGGTACATCGGGTCGACGTGCGCGCCCATGAGGTGCAGCAGCAGGCTCGTCTCCACCGCGCCGCCGTGGGAGTCGCCGCGCAGGCGCTCCTCGGGGATGCCCAGGCGCTCCGCGAGCACCGCGCTGAGGTCGGTGCCGCCGCCCGTGAGCCGCTCCATCAGGGCCGAGAACAGCGGGACCATGTTCGCCCCGGTGCGCCGCCGCACGTTCACGCACGCCCGCTCGATGGCCACGAAATGCCGCGGGCCGCCGTGAAAGTTCGACACCCAGATGTCGCGCACGCCCTGCCGCGCGAGGGTCTCACCGAGGTCCTCGAGCACGCGCACGATGGTGCTCGGGCGAAAGCGCAGCGAGCCCGGATGCGAGAGCACGTCGACGGCGGTGTAGATCCCGGGCAGGCGCACGAAGGTCAGTCCGGGCACCCGCGCGGCGACCTTCTCGGCGGCGCCGTCGAGCAGCCCCTCGCCCTCGCGCAGGTCGGCCGCGACGGGCAGGTGCGGGCCGTGGACCTCCAGCGGCGAGCAGGTCACCAGCGCGACGATGCGCTTGCCGCGCAGAGACTTGAAGTCGCTCCCGGTGAGCGTGTGCCAGTCGTGGATCGTGCGCGCGGGGTCGAGCATGGGCCGCGGAGGCTACCAACCCGCGGCGCCGTCGTGGGGCGTCAGCGACGTGACCCTCGCCCCCGCAGAAACTGCGTTGATTTCCTGTATTTCCGAGAATCACCCGGCGTTCTATAGTCGGCGTGCGCTCATGTCTTCGCCGTCCGACAGCGTCCCCGATCTGCTCGGGACGATCCTGGAGAGCATCCCCGCGCGTGTGTTCTGGAAGGACCGTGCCTCGCGGTACCTCGGGTGCAACTCGGCCTTCGCGCGCGACGCGGGGCTCGACAGCCCGCGCGACATCGTCGGCAAGACCGACCCCGACCTCCCCTGGCGGGAGCACGCCGAGCGCTACGTCGCCGATGACCGCGCGGTGATGTCCTCGGGGCAGTCGCGGCTCTCCTACGAGGAGCCGTTGACCCTGCCGGACGGGGCGCACGCCTGGCTGCGCACGTCGAAGGTCCCGCTGCGCGACGCGCGCGGCGAGGTCATCGGGGTGCTCGGGATGTTCGACGACATCTCCGCCCAGTGCGAGGCCAGGGACGCCCTGCGGCGCAGCGTTCAGGCGCGCGAGGCCGCGGTGCAACGGCTGCGCGAGAGCGAGCGGAAGTTTCGCGACCTCTTCGAGCGCTCCCCCGACCCCTGCCTGCTCCTCGACGCGCAGAACCGCTTCACCCTCGGCAACGAGGCGGCGGCGCGGGCGCTGGGCTTCTCCGACGGCGAGGCCCTGCGCGGCCTGCACCCGGCGGATCTCTCGCCGCCGCGGCAGCCCGACGGGCGAGACTCTCGTGAGATGGCCGAGGTGATGATGACCCTGGCCCACGCCCGGGGGGTGCATCGCTTCGAGTGGTCCCACCGACGCATTGGCGGGGAGGAATTTCGCGTCGAGGTGACCCTCGCCCGCTTCGACGGCGATCACCAGCGGCAGCTCTACTGCGTGTGGCGCGACCTCGGCGAGCGCGAGGCGCAGCAGCGCGCCCTGCTCGAGACCCGCGCGTTGCACGAGGAGGCCCAGCGCATCGCGCGCCTCGGCCACTGGCTGCTGGACCACCGTGCGTGGTCCCTGCGCTGGTCGGAGGAGACCTACCGGATCTTCGGCGTCGACCCGGCGACCCACGAGGTCAGCCTCGCGCGCTTCTTTCGCGCGGTGCACCCCGACGACCGCGACGGGGTGCAGCTCGCGTTCGAGCAGGCCGTGCGCGCCCGCGCAGGGTTCGACGTCGACCACCGGATCATCACCCCCGAGGGCGAGCTCCGCTGGGTGAAGGAGCGCTGCGAGACCTCGTACGACGACGACGGCCGCCCGCGGGTCTCGACCGGCACGGCGATGGACATCACCGACCTCAAGCGCGCCGAGGAGCGCCTGCGGAGCAGCCTGGACTTTCTCGGCAAGATCGTCGCCCACGCGGCCGAGGGCATCGCGGTGCTGCACCTCGGGGGAGCCCCGACGCCGCAGTTCTCGGTGTGGAACGACCGCATGGCAGAGATCACGGGCTACACCCGCGAGGAGATGAACCGCCTGGGGCTGCTCGATGCGCTCTTCTCCGACGCGGCGCAGCGCACCACCGTCGAGGCCCGGCTGCGCGACGCGTGGCAGGGCGGCGCCCCGCAGGACCCCGCCTGGGAGATCACCACCCGCGCGGGCGAGCGCCGCACGCTGAACCTGTCCACCTCGCGGGTGACCCTCGAAGACGGGCAGCCCGCCGTGGTGCTCCTCGCGCAGGACATCACCGAGCGCCTCCGCGCCGCGCAGGAGCACGAGCGCCTGCGCGCGCAGCTCGACGCCACGCAGCGCCTGGAGTCCGTGGGGCGCCTCGCGGGCGGCGTCGCCCACGACTTCAACAACATGCTCGGGGTGATCCTCGGGCGCACCCACCTCGCGATGGAGCACCTCGACCCCGAGAGCCCCGCGCGCGCGGACCTGCAGGAGATCCTCGACGCCGCGCAGCGATCCGCGGAGCTCACGCACCAGCTCCTGGCCTTCGCGCGGCGGCAGACCGTGGCCCCGGTGGAGCTCGACCTCGACGAGAAGATCACCGGGCTGCTCAAGATGCTCCGCCGCCTCATCGGCGAGGACATCACCCTGGAGTGGGTCCCCTCCGCGCGGCTCCACCGCGTGCGCATCGACCCCTCGCAGGTAGACCAGGTGCTCACGAACCTCTGCATCAACGCCCGCGACGCCATCACCGGCGTGGGCACCGTGCGCATCGAGACCCAGAACGTCACCCTCCACCGCCCCGACGACGAGAGCGGCGACCTCGCGGCCCCCCGGGCGTGCGTCTGCGTCACCGTCACCGACACCGGCCGCGGCATGGACGACGTCGTGCTCGGGCACCTCTTCGAGCCCTTCTTCACCACCAAGGCCGTCGGTCAGGGCACCGGCCTCGGGCTCTCGACGGTGTACGGCATCGTGAAGCAGAACGGCGGCCACCTCGAGGTGCGCAGCGCGCCCGGCGCGGGCAGCACCTTTCGCATCTTTCTCCCCGCGGTCACCGCCCCCTCGACGACCTCACCCGACGCCCCCGGCGCAACGCCGCTCCCCGCGGTCAGCGGCACCGTGCTCCTCGTCGAAGACGAGCCCGCCGTCATGCGCGTCACCCACCGGTTTCTGGAGCGCCTCGGGTACCGCGTCCTCGCCGCGAGCTCCGCCGCCGAGGCGCTGCAGCTCGCGAGTTCTCACGCCGACGGCATCGACCTGCTGCTCACCGACGTGATCATGCCCGAGCTCAGCGGCGGCGACCTCGCGCGGCGCGTGATCGCGCTGCACCCGCGGGCCCGGGTGCTCTTCATGTCGGGCTACACCGCCGACGAGCTCGCGCCCCACGGCGTGCTCTCGACGGGGGTGGACTTTCTGCAGAAGCCCTTCGGCTTTCAAGACTTCGCCGGGCGCGTGCACGCCTGCCTGACGCGCGCGGGGTGACCCTCAGCCGCGGCCGGGCACCAGCCGGTCGCGCAGCGCGAGCATGGGCTTCTCCACCGCGAGGTGGAGCACGTACGCGATCGCCAGCGACATCCCGAAGGTGACCGCCACCGCGAGCGCCCACACGAGTGTCAGCGGCATCACCGTGCCGTGCAGCGCGAGCTGCAGCGCGATGCCCCCGATCACGTAGACCAACCCGTTCGCCACGGGGATGTGCACGAGGTAGATCCCGTAGCCGAAGGTGGCGACCCAGAGCCACGCGCGGTGCCCGAGCGCGCGCGCCAGCCACGACGGGCGGTTCACGAGCTGCAGCACCAGCGGCACGTACATCACCGCCGTGACCCCGCCCCAGAGCAGCGCCCAGCGCAGGGGCATGGGCACGAACGCGGGCGGCCAGAGGAGCACCCCGAGGCACGCGAGGGGCACCGCCCACGAGAGCGCGTTCACCCACGGTCGTTGCAGCAGCGCGGCGATGCGGTCCTTGTGGTGGTGCTGCAGCTCCGCGAGGATCACCCCCGCCACGAGGATGTCGTAGCGCAGGTGCGTGCGGGGATAGACCTCGACGAAGAGTCGGTCGAAGGTCCACGCGCCGCCGAGGAGCACCGCGCCCAGGCGCAGCGCGACGCCGCTCGCCCAGAGGGCCCCGAGCGCCCCGAGCCGCGCGGCGGGCGCGCGCACCCGCGAGAGCGCGGCGAGCAGCAGGGGCACCGCGAGGTAGAAGTGCTCCTCGACGCAGAGCGACCAGGCCCAGATCATCACGGGGTCGCGCCGCAGCGGGAAGTAGTTCGTGAGGTAGAGGAACTCGTGCCAGACGTCCGCGCGCTGGCCGGGGGAGGTGCCCGGCGCGAGGGTCAGCCCGAGGAGCACGACGTAGTAGAGGGGAATGATCCGGAACGACCGCCGCGCCCAGAAGCGCCCCGCCCCCGCGGCGCTCACCCCGTCGCGCAGGAGCATCGCGCCGATGAGGAAGCCGCTGAGCAGAAAGAACAGGTCCATGCCGAACCAGATCGTCGTGGAGCGATCGTAGAAGGCCTGGTCGGGCATGATCCCCCAGCGCCGAAAGCCCACCGTGACGTGGAGCTGCACGATGGTCAGGATCGCCAGCACGCGGAGCCCATGCAGCGCGGGGAAATGGTTCGCCAGGAGGTGGGGCCGAAGGAGCGCCAGCACGAGGGCGAGGAAGCTAGACCGCGCCCCGCGGCAACGCGAGCCCATCCTTGCGCCCGGGGATCGAAGACATCGGGTCATCGAGCGCCCGCCCGGCGACGACACGCGGATGCTGCGCCTGCTCGCCGCGCTTGTGAAGGTCGCACGGGCCGCGCGGGGGCGTTCACTCGCCGGGTGAACGGTTTACTCGCCGGGTGAACGCCCCGCCCCGCGCTGGTGACCTTTTCACCCCGCCACGCAACCGCCGGGCGTGCTCGACCCGAGTACGGGGCCATGCGCTCGCACGACCCCTACGTCCGCCTGCTGCTCGACCGGATCCTCGCGGGTCACGGCGAGGTGCTGCAGGAGTTCCCGCTGCGCCCGCGCGCCACGCGTCGCGTGGATGGGGTGTTCGTGCCGGGGGAGCGCCGTGAAGACGCGATCCCCCTCGGCGCGATGATGCGCATCGCGCTGAACCCCGCGGTGCTTGAGGCGTTCTCGGGCGCAGTGGGGGTGCGGGCGTACCAGCAGGTGC
>JBILLI010000137.1:0-13132 GCA_044376155.1 Polyangiales bacterium | reverse complement strand
TCGGTCATGGCGTTGGCCGTGAGCGCGATGATGTACGGCCGCGAGGCGCGCGACATCGTCTCGTGGATGCGCCGCGTGGCCGCGATGCCGTCCATCTCGGGCATCTGCACGTCCATGAGGATCACGTCGATGGGCGCGGCGATCGACGCCGCCACGGCCTCGAGCCCGTTGCCCGCGAGCTGCGCGTCATAGCCCAGCTTCTCCAGCATGCGCCGCGCGACCTTCTGGTTCACGGGGTTGTCTTCGGCGAGGAGGATGCGCAGCGGGTGCGACACGGCCAGCGGCCGCTCGGCCTGGGTCACCCCCGCGAGGGCCGTCATGCGAGACTTCTCCGACCGCGTGAGCAGCCCCCGCAGCACCTCCTGCAGCCGCTGCGCGCGCACGGGCTTCATCAGCGTGGCGGCGAAGCAATCACGCCCCTGCGCGGCGATCTCGGGGGTCACGGTGTACGAAGAGAGCAGCACCCGGGGCACGTGCGCGACGCGGGGGTCGTCGGCGAGCTCGCGCGCCAGGGCGATGCCGTCCATGACGGGCATGTTGGCGTCGATGAGGAACACGTCGGGGCGCTCCCCCTCGCCCAGTAGCCCGCGCACCTCGACGCCGTCGCCCGCCTCTTCGCAGCGCACGCCCCAGGCCTCCATCGTGCGACGGAGCACCTTTCGGTAGGTGGGCTGGTCGTCGACGATGAGCACGGTGCGCCCCGCGATGTCCGGCGCGTCGCCCTCCTCGCGCTCGGCCTCGACCTCCAGCGGGAGGTTCACCTCGAAGACGCTCCCCTGCCCCGCCTCGCTCGTGACCGTGATGGCGCCGCCCATCATCTCCGCGAGGCGCTTGCTGATGGCGAGCCCCAGCCCGGTGCCGCCGAAGCGCCGCGTGGTCGACGCGTCGACCTGCGAGAAATCTTGAAAGAGCCGGTCGAGCCGGTCGGCGGGGATGCCGATGCCCGTGTCGCGCACGCGGATCCGCCACCGCGGCCCGCGCGCGTCACTGCCCGCCGAGACCTCCACCATGACCTCCCCGCGCTCGGTGAACTTCACCGCGTTGGAGAGCAGGTTCACCACGATCTGCCGCACGCGCGTGAGGTCGCCGCGCACACGCGCAGGGGTGCGGTCGTCGACCACGCAGCCCAGCGCCAGGCCCTTGCTCGCCGCGCTCGTGGCCACGAGCTCCAGGGCGTCGTCGAGGCAAGCGCGCACCGAGAAGGGCACGCGCTCGATCTCCAGGCGACCCGACTCGATCTTCGAGAAATCGAGGATGTCGTTGATGATCGAGAGCAGCGCCTCGCCTGACGTGCGGATGGTCGCTGCGAAGTCCCGCTGCTCCTCGGAGAGCGGCGTGTCGAGCAGCAGCCCGGTCATGCCGATGACCGCGTTGAGGGGGGTGCGCAGCTCGTGGCTCATGCTGGCGAGAAAGGCCCCGCGCGCCTGCATCGCGCTCTTGGTGTGCGTGAGGGCGTCGTTGAGCGCCTCGTTCTTCGCCGCGATCTCGCCCTGCACCGCGCGCAGCGCGTCGACCGCGCGGTCGGCGCTCTTGAGCCCGGGCAGCAGGGTGAACCAGGTCGTCGCCGCGAGCGCGCCGAGCACCAGCAGCAGGATCGCCACGACCAGCGCGCTCACGAGCTCTCGGCGGGCTTCACCGAGCCGCGCCGTGTGGGACGTGGCGTAGCGCAGCCCCTCGACGAGGGCCGAGGTCTCCGCCGCGAGGGCGGCGAGGTCGGGACGGGGCTGCTCCGACAGCCGTGTGATGGCAGCGACGCGGTGGTCCATGGCGCGCACGCTGGCGCAGCTGCCGTCGCGACCGCAGGGCTCCACGCCCTGACCGCGGTCACCGTCGCGCAGCACGCGGTGCCCCTGCGCGACCGCGTGCGCCGCGGCGCGCATCGGGCTGAGGTCACCGCCGGGGAGGGCGCGCGCGCGGGTCGTCGCCGCGAGGGTCGCCACGGCCTCGCGCTGGCGGAGCATCGCCTCGGCGCGCGTGGCCGACATCGGGTTCGCGCGCAGGGCGTAGAGCAGCGCGAGCGCGCCGAGGAGCGCGACGACCACCACGACGCTCAGCGAGCGGAGAAATCTCGCGGTCAGCGCGCGCGATACCTGCACCGGCCAGAGTTCGCTGTCGTCGCTCTCCATCTGAAGCCGAACGGAACGACGGAAACCCTCCCTGCCTTGAGCCGGTCCCGCGCGCGGCGGGTCTCCCCTCAATCCACGGGCGGGGTCGCGTCGACGACCGGGGCCGCGGCGTCGGCGCTCATCGCAGGCGCGACGGGCGGGGGCTCGGGCGGCGGCGCGGGCGCGGCCAAGGGGATCGGCGCCGCGGGCGGCGCGGCGGGGGGCGCCTCGCGACGACAGGCCGCGGCGAGGAGCAGGACGTTCAGCACGAGACGCTTCATAGGTCACCTCTTCGTCGCCCCAACGCCCCAGCGGCGCTTGCGACAGAGGGACTCTGCGACGCGAGCGCGCGTACCGCTGTCACCCTCGCGCACGGCCTTGCATCACGTCGTCGCGACTCGTACGCGGGTTGTCGTCGCCGTGTCACACGCGTCGCAATCCGTGCGCCCCGTCGTCGCCGTGCACCCGGGTGTACGGCGCTGCCGATGCCCTTGAGCCGCGCGTCGAGGTGGGCGAAGGTCCCCCGCCATGGCCGACCACGACTCGCGCACCGGGACCACCTACGCCGACCGCGACATCGTCGCCTGGATCGACGCCCTCCACCACCCGCTCGACCCCGCCGCGCAGCGCGCCTTCGACGCGCCGACGACCGAGGGGATGCCCGCCGTGCAGGTCGGGCGCGGCGAGGGCGCGCTGCTCGCGCTGCTGCTGCGGCTGCACGGCGCGCGCAAGGTCGTCGAGGTCGGCGCCCTCGCGGGCTTCTCGGCGCTGCACATCGCCCGCACGCTGCCCGCCGACGGCCACCTCTGGACCGTGGAGTACAACCCCCACCACGCGGCCGTGACGCGCGCGAACCTCGACGCCGCCGGGCTGGGCGCGAAGGTCACCGTGCGCGAGGGCGCCGGGGCCGACGTGCTGCCCACGCTGCGCGAGCACGGCCCCTTCGACGCCGTGTTCCTCGACGCCGACAAGGGGGGATACCTGGGCTACGCGCGGTGGGCCTCAGACAACCTCCGGGAGGGTGGCCTGCTCATCGCCGACAACACCTTTCTCTTCGGTCGGCTGCTGCGCGAGGGTGACGACGAGGCCGCCTCGGTGCGGGCCTTTCACGCCTTCGTGCAGGCGCGCTTCGACACGGCGCACGTGCCCACGCCCGACGGCATGCTCGTGGGCGTGAAGCGCGCTACGGGGTGAGGTCGAGGGTGAAGCGCTGCGCGCGGAGGCGGGCGAGCAGCGCGTCGGGCATGGTCGACGCCGGGGTGCGCACGCCGCCCGGCGCGTCGAGGTCGTCGAAGGCGAGGCACATCGCGCTCTCGCCGATCATCCGCGAGGTGGCGTTGTAGCCCGGGTCGCCTTCGCCCCGCATCGTCGCGCGCACCACGCCCGCGCGCCCCTTCGCGGCGAAGCGGCTCACGAAGAAGCCCCGCTCGCGCTGTGACTCGGTGGGGCCCTCGCCGGGCTTCGGCAGCCAGCGCGCGGCGATGGTGCGGCGAAGCGATCCCACGGAGAGGGCCGCGAGGCCGACGCCCATCGCCGCCGTGAGCCCCGCGGCGCCGAGCATCGCGCCCACCCCGCGGCCCGTGCTCATGCACTCCTCGTAGCGCGCCTCGCCCCACCCCCCGCGGCCCTCGGCCTGGAGCAGCGCGTTGGTGCGCCGCACGACCCGGGCGTTCACCGAGGCCATCACGAAGGGCCCGGTCCAGAGGCCGAGGGTGTCGTCGTAGCGCACGCCCATCTGCTCTCGGCGGTCATGGCCGCGCGGGCCCTGGGGCACGAGCGCGTAGGGGTCGGCGAGGAGGCGGCGCACCTCGCGGTCGCGCTCGGCCTCTTCGAGCAGCACGAGCATGCTCGCCACCGTGCCGCCGCTGGCGCCCCCGCGAGACTCCCCCGCGGCGTGGACGAGCGACTCCGGGTCCTCGCCATAGCGCTCCCGGTACGCGCGGACCACGAACCACGTGCCGATGTCCGACGGGATGGAGTCGTAGCCGCAGGTGTGCACCACCCGCGCGCCGCTCGCCCGGGCCTCCTCGTGGTGGCGGTCGATGGTGCGGCGCATGAAGGTCACCTCGCCCGTGAGGTCGGCGTAGTGCGTGCCGTTGCGCGCGCAGGCCGACACCAGGGCGGCGCCGTACTTCGCGTAGGGGCCCACGGTGGTCGCGACGACCCGGGCGGAGCGCGCGACCCCGTCGAGCGCGGCCTGGTCGTGGGCGTCGGCGATGACCAGCGGGAGGTCACCCGCGGCGGGGGAGAGCTCCGCGAGGCGGCGGCGCACGGCCTCGAGCTTCGCGCGGTCGCGCCCCGCGAGGCAGAGCCGAACAGAGGATCCGTGCGCGCGCACGAGGTGCTCGGCGACGAGGCGGCCGGTGTATCCCGTGGCGCCGAAGAGGACGATGTCGTGATCGCGGGGTGAGGTGCTCATGGCACGCGCTACGTAGGACGATTTCTCCCGCGCGGCCACCACCCCCCCTCCCCCGCCCGGGTTGCCAAAGCCGTTGCGGGGTCTGAGACTCCCCGCTGCCCGATGACCCTCTCGCTGCCGGTGATCCAGTCCGCCCGCCCGGCCCGCGCCGCGGCGGTGCAGGTGGAGCGCGCGTCCCCCCGGATGGTGCGCATCTCGGTCACCGACCGCTGCGACATGGCCTGCGTCTACTGCCGCCCTTCGATGCAAGACGGGTACATCCCCGCGTCCGACCGCCTCACCGTCGACGGCTGGGAGGCCCTGCTGCGCGGGCTCGTGCGCGAGGGCGTGCGCCGCGTGCGCATCACGGGCGGCGAGCCGCTGCTGTTTCGCGACATCGTCGAGGTCGTGGGCCGGGTGCGGGCGCTGGGGGTCGATGACCTCGCGCTCACCACCAACGCCTCGCGCCTCGCCCCCCTCGCGGCCCCCCTGCGGGCGGCGGGGTTGCAGCGGGTGAACGTGTCGATCGACAGCCTCGACCCGGCGCGGTTCGCGCGCATGACCCGCGGCGGAGACCTCGAAGGAGTGCTGCGGGGCATCGACGCGGCGCTCGCGGCGGGCTTCGACGAGGTCAAGACCAACACCGTGGTGCTCCGCGGAGAGAACGAGCACGAGCTCGAAGACATCACCCGCTGGGCGTGGTCCCGGGGGATCACCCCGCGCTTTCTGGAGATCATGGGCGTGGGCGAAGGGGGTCGCATCTGGCGCGACGCGCTGGTGCCCGCCGAGGTGATGCGCGCGCGCCTCGCCCCGCTGCTCCGGAGTGACCCCCCGCAGCGCGACGAAGACCGCGGCCCGGCGAAGTACGCCCACGCCCGCGAGGGCGCGCACCGCGTGGGCTTCATCACGGGCAGCAGCGACACCTACTGCGCGGGCTGTGACCGCCTGCGCGCCACCAGCGATGGCGTGCTGCGGCCGTGCCTCGCGACCAACGACGGCGTCGACGCCGCGGACGTACTCGGCCCCGACGCGCCCCCGGGCGCCGTGCGCGAGCGCCTGCGCGCGGCCTGGGAAATGAAGCCCGACGCGCGTTGGAAGGGATGCACCGAGGTCACCGCGCGCGAGGTCTCGATGCGGGGAACGGGCGGGTGAGCGACGCGCCCGTCGCCGCCGGGGCGCCGCTGGCGACCGTGCTCCAACGACTCGCCACGGCCTGCGCCGAGGGGGCGCCCGCGGTGCTCGCGACGGTGATCCGACGCAAGGGCAGCGCGCCGGCGACCCCGGGGCAGAAGCTCCTGCTGCTCGACGAGGGCGTCTGCCTGGGCACCCTCGGCGGCGGCGCCCTGGAGCGCGCGGTGCTCGACGACCTGCAGGCGATGCTCGAGCGCGCGCGCGACGGAACATCCGAGGTCGCGCGGCGAGACTTCGCCCTCGCGGCGTCACTCGGGATGTGCTGCGGTGGGTCCGTGGAGGTGATGATGGAGTCCTTCGCCGCGCCGTGGTGCGTGGGCATCGTGGGCGCGGGTCACGTCGCCGCCGCGCTCGCCCCCGTGCTGTCACCCCTGGGCTTTCAGGTGCACGTCGCCGACGAGCGCGACGAGTTCGCCACGCCCGCGCGCTTCCCGACCGCCACGGTGCACCCCGGGGGCTACACCGACCTCGCGGCGCACGTGCCCGCCCGCGGCGCCCTGCTGGTCATGACCCACGACCACGCCCTCGATCAAGACGCCATCGCCTGGGCCTTGCGGCAGGGCTTCGCCTTCGTCGGCGGCGTCGGGAGCCGCGCGAAGCTCGCCCGCTGCCGCGCGCGGCTGGAGGCCCGGGGCTTCACCGACACCGAGCTCTCGCGGGTGCGCATGCCCCTCGGGGTTGATGTGGGCGCGCGCACGCCCGAAGAGATCGCCGTCGCCATCGCCGCGGAGCTCATCGCGTGGCGCCGCGGCGCGCCGCCGGGGCCGCGTTGATCTCCGCGCGCGCGATCCCACAGATGCCCCCACCGAGGATGCGATGAAAGACACCAGGCTCCCCGAGGGTCGCCTCACCCGCCTCGCCCGCATGGCCTCATTGGGCGCGCGCACCGGCGCGAGCCTGCTGCTGTCGGACACCGGCGAGACCGCCGCGAAGCAGGCCCTGGAGGTGCTGGGCTCCCTGCGCGGCCTCGCCGCGAAGGTGGGGCAGATGGCGAGCTACGTCGACGGCGTGGTGCCGGACCACCACCGCGACGCCTACGAGACCGCCCTGCGCGGGCTCCGCGCGGCCGCGCCCACTTCATCCCCCGAGGAGGCCCGACGCACGGTGGAGGCGGAGCTCCACGCGCCCATCAGCGAGCTCTTCGCGACGTGGGAGGAGCGGCCCTTCGCGAGCGCGTCCATCGGGCAGGTGCACCGCGCGACGCTCTTTGACGGCCGCGAGGTCGCGGTGAAGGTGCAACACGCGGGCATCGACGGCGCGGTGGAGAGCGACCTGCGCAACGCGGGCTCCCTCGAGGGCATGGTCTCGACCTTCGCGCCGCGGGAGGTGCAGTCGCGGCGCACCTTCGACGAGATCGCCGCGCGCTTTCGCGAGGAGCTGGACTACACACTCGAAGCACGCCACACCGCGGAGTTCGCCGCGCTCCACGCGGGGGATCCCCTGGTGCATGTGCCCACGGTGGTCCCCGAGCGCAGCGCGCGCCGGGTGATCACCACCGAGCTGGTGCGGGGGATGACCTTCGACGAGGCCGCCGCGCGCTCCCCCGAGGAGCGGCGGGTGTGGGCCGAGACCCTGTGGCGCTTCGTGTTTCGCGGCACCCTGGTGGGCGAGGTGTTCAACGCCGACCCGCACCCCGGGAACTACATCTTCCACGAGGGCGGGCGGGTGACCTTCCTCGACTTCGGCTGCGTGCAGCGGCTGGAGCACGAGCACGTGCAGAACGCCTGCGCGGTGCACCTCGCCGCCATGCGTCGCGACGAGCAGGGCTTCCGCGAGGCGCTGCGGGTGATGCTCTCGCTGCGCGGCGGCGCGTGGGAAGACTTCACCACCAGCTACGTGCGCCAGTGCTTCGAGCCGCTCTTCGTGTCGCCCTACCGCATCACCCGCGACTGGGTCGCGGCGCTCACCCGTGCGGCCACGCAGGTGAAGCCCCACATGCTCCGCAAGGAACAGGGCTTCGTGCCCATGAAGTCGGGCATGGCGCTGATGAACCGCCTGCAGTTCGGGTTCTACTCGGTGCTCGCGCGACTGGACGTCGAGGCCGACTACGCCGGGGTCGAGCGGGGCTTTCTCGACGTCCCCTGAGCGCCCCAAAGGCGCGCGTGCGGTGGTAGCGTGGGCGCGCTTTATGCGCCGTCACACCGTTGTTGCCTTGCTGATGTTCACCGCCGCGGGCTGCGCGGTCGAGAATGACACCACCCTCGTCGAGGACGACGCCGCCGCGGTCGACCGCGTCGAGGCGACGCGCGACGGGTCTGCCGGAGACGCCGTCACCCGCCCCGACGCCGCGCGCGCCGACGCAGGCGCCCGGCCTGACGCGATCACGCCAGACAGCGGGGTGCGCGCAGATGTGCCTGCAGCGCAAGACGTTCCGAGCGGTGTGCAGGTCAACGCGTGGCTCGAGCTGCGGCTCATGGACCTCTGGGCCCAGACCCTCCCCGCGGGCGGATACGCCCTGCAGGTGACCCGCGACGGCGCGCCCGTGACGCCCGTGTCGAGCGCGACGCCCGGGGTGCTGCGGGTGCCCCTGACCACCGCGGCGACGTGGACGATCAACCTCACGGCGCCCGGGCACTTCCCCCTCGCGCTCACCCTGCGACACGACGGCACCAACCGCGCGGCGGGGATCACCCTCACCCGCGATTCGTCCACGGCGACGCACGGGATCACCCTCGGCCACGTCACCCGCGACGTCGACGGCCGCGCGGCGATGGTGCACCCCCTCTGGCTCGGCCTGCGCCACCGTTGGTTCAGCGCCCACGGCCGCCCCGCCCGGCGCGGCAACGCCCTACGCCTCCTCATGGACGGCGAAGAGGCCTGGAGCACCGTGCTCACCGACCTGCGCCAGGCGCGCACCACGGTGCACGCAGCGACGTGGTGGTGGGAGAGTGAATTTGAGCTCGTGCGCGACCCCGCGCGGCACGTCATGAGCACCCTCGACGAGCGCCGACGCAACACCGCGCTCACGGTCTTCGAGAGCCTCCCCGCGACCAAGCGCGTGCTCGTGGGGCAGTTCTGGACCATGGACGGATCGTTCTCCACCCTGAGCACCGACGCCGCGCTGCGCGCCCACGGCACCACCCCCGGCGACCGCTTCGAGCACATGGGCCAGGCGAACCCCGCCGACGGGATGCTCGCGTGGTCGGTGCCGCCGTTCAACTTCTCCGAGCGCGTGCGGTCCATGGACGCCGCGGGCGTCGGCGGCGCGAGCCTCGACGCCGACCCCGCCATCGCGTCGACCCTCGCCCCGCGCACGGTCGACCTCACGCGCTGGCCCATCGCCCTCGACCTCAACCACGCGTCCTACCACCAGAAGTTCATGGTCCTTGACGGGCGCCTCGCCTTCATCGGCGGGATGAACCTCCGCCGCGTCGACTGGGACACCTCCGCGCACCGCGTCTTCGAGGCCCGCCGCATGCTCCTCGCGAGCACCACCGAGGCGCGCATGGCCGTGGCCGCGCGCAATCAGCTCCCCGACACCGGCCCGCGCAAGGACTACATGGTCCGCATCGAGGGCCCCGCCGCCCGCGACGCCGAGGACATCTTTCACCGCCGCTGGCGCTACCTCCTCGACAACCGCGCGCGCTTCAGCGACGACGCCAGCGATTTCACCGTCGCCCCCACGCCCGCGCCCGTGGCCAACGGGGTGCAGGCGCAGGTGACGGCCACGCTCCCCGCGCCCTTTCACGAGTACGCCATCGCCGAGAGCTGGGTGAACGCGATCAACCAGGCGCAGTCGTACATCTTCATTGAAGACCAGTACTTCCGCATCCCGATGCTCAACGAGATCATCATGCGCCGCATGACCGAGGTGCCGACGCTGCGCCTCCTCGTGGTCACCAAGCCCATCAACGAGTGGGTCGATCCGGGCTGCCCGTGGACCTACCGCTCCCACGGCGAGTTCGCGATGCGCTTCCCCACGCGCTACCGCCTCGTGCAGCTCCGTGCGTTCGACACGCAGGTGACCTGGGGCTTCGACGAGACCGACTGCCACTTCGTCGACATGGACGTGCACTCCAAGATGCTCATCGTCGACGACGAGTTCATGAGCGTGGGGAGCTGCAACAAGAACAACCGCGGGGTCTTCTACGAGGGCGAGCTCAACGTCGCGGTGCACGACCGCGCGTGGGTCACGGCCGAGCGCCGGCGGGTCTTCGCGAACATGCTCCAGCAGAGCAACGTGCCCGACACGGTCGACGGCTGGTGGGCGGCCTTCGAGGCGCAGCGGCTGTGGAACGACGCCGTGCGCCAGCGCTGGAGCGACGAGGGCAACGACATCTCCCTCGACGGCGCGCCGCTGCCCGACAACCTCCGCCCCCGTGGCTTCGTCTACACGCTGACCCCGGGCCCCGTGCGCGACTGCCTCATCGAGGACGTGGGACCCGACGTGGTGTGACCCCCGCCCGCGCGGTGTTCACACGTCGCACCGCCGCGGGCCGCGGCATCACCGCCCTCGCGGCGGGCGCAGCGGGCGCCGCGGGCACGGGCCGCACGCTCGGTGCGGCGAGGGCGATGCGGGCCACGGGCGGGGCCTGCGCGGCGTCGCTCCCGCGGCGCGCGAAGAACACCAGCAGCAACGCGAGGGCCACGCCGCCGGCGATGAGCATGGGGCGCGTGGGACGCCAGGGCGCGTCAGGGTTCACCGTGAGCGTCGGGTGCTGCGGACGTCGCGCCCCAAGGGTGGCCGTCGCGGTGGATGACCCGCGGGGGTTCACGAAGGCCGCGGTGAGGTTGTTCGCGAACTCGATGGCCGAGGGGAAGCGCTCGGCGGGGCGGCGCGCGAAGGCCCGCACGAAGACCTCGTCGAGGCCCGCGGGGAGGTCGGGGCGAAGCTTCGACGGCGGGGTCACGGGATCGTTGACCACGGCGTAGGAGACCGCCACGGCGTCATCTCCCGGAAAGGGCCGCACGCCCGTGAGCGACTCGTAGATCACCGCCGCGAGGGACCACACATCCCCGCGCGCGCTGTACTCCCCCTTGGTGATCGCCTCGGGTGGAGCATACGCGGGCGTACCGAGGAACTGTCCGTCGCGGGTGAGCACCGCGTCGGGCACGCGGGCGATGCCGAAGTCCGTGATCTTCACCGTTCCGTCGGGCGCGATGAGGATGTTGTCGGGCTTCACATCCCGGTGGAGGATCTGCGCGCCGTGCAGCGCGTCGAGCGCCGAGGCCACGCCGCGGGCGAGGTTCAAGAGCTCGGGGCGCTCCAGCGGGCCGCGGTCGAGCAGGCGCCGGAGGTTGTCGCCCGTGATGAGCTCGTAGACCACGTAGGGACCGTGGGTCGGGTCGATGCCCGCGTCGTGCACCGAGACCACGTTGGGGTGGTTGAAGCGCGCCGCCGCCCGGGCCTCGTTGCGAAAGCGGGCGATGAACGCGTCCTTCGCGCTGCCCGCGGCCTCGAGGCGCAGGACCTTCACCGCGACGTCGCGTCCGAGCTCGGGGTCGTGCGCAAGGTACACGCGCCCCATGGCCCCCTCGCCGAGCTGCCGCGAGACCGCATAACGGCCCAGCGCGCGCACGGTCTTGGGTGCGTTCTGGGGGGTGCTTCGGGGTTCGTCGGCGGTGAGCATCAAACGTCCGCCCGGGGACCGTACGCACATCTCTCCCCGCGCACGAAATTCTGCGCGGTCGCTGCATCACCCCCGGATCCATGCGCCAGGGCACCGCGGGGCCACAAAGACGAAGGCCCCGGAACCTTTCGGTACCAGGGCCTTCTGGAGTGCGAGGAGGGGGACTTGAACCCCCACGATGTTACTCGCTAGCACCTCAAGCTAGTGCGTCTGCCAATTCCGCCATCCTCGCGACGGGAGCGGCGTTGTCTCTTATCGCGCGCCCCGCGTCAAGCGCGTTCTTCATTTTCTCTCCGTGCCCTTGTTCGAAGCGGCTTGAGCGTGGGCGGGGCGGTCCGTAGGATGCGCGCCCTCCGCCGCGGTCCCCCGCGGTGTCACCGGGAGTCGGGTACGTCATGAGCGGGCATTCACGCTGGTCGACCATCAAGCACAAGAAGGCGGCCTCCGATGCGAAGAAGGGCAAGTCCTGGACGAAGGTGATCAAGGAGATCACCGTCGCCGCGCGCATGGGCGGCGGGGACCCCAGCGGCAACCCCCGGCTGCGCAAGGCCGTGGACCTCGCGCGCTCCGAGAACATGCCCACCGACAACATCGCCAAGGCGATCAAGCGCGGCACGGGTGAGCTCGAGGGGATCACCTACGACGAGGTCACCTACGAGGGCACCGGCCCCGGCGGCACCCTGTTCATCGTCGAGTCGCTCACCGACAACCGCAACCGCACCGTGGCCGAGTTCCGCAAGATGTTCGAGAAGAACAACGCGGTGCTGGGCACCTCGGGCACCGCGAGCTGGGCCTTTGATCGCCGCGGGCAGATCCGCCTCGACAAGAAGGCCGCCTCCGAGGAGCAGCTCTTCGACGTGGCCCTCGGCGCGGGCGCCGAAGACATCTCCGACGAGGGCGAGGAGTGGCTCGTGTCGACCCCGCCCACCGAGGTCGACGTGGTGCGCAACGCCCTTGAGGCCGCGAAGATCGAGTCGAAGTCCGCGGCGCTGGTGATGGTCCCGAAGAACGCCGTGCAGGTCGAGGGGCGCGACGCCGAACACGTGCTGCGGCTCGTCGAGCTGCTCGACGACCACGACGACGTGCAGAACGTCTTCGCGAACTTCGACGTCTCCGAAGAGGAGATGGCCCGCATCGCCGGCGAGTGAACCCTCGCCCGATCAGTACGCCACGCCCATGTCCGCCGCGCGCTGCTGCACGCGCCGGGTGATCTGACTCGCGATGTTGTTCGTGGGCGCCGCCGCGGGCGCCCCGGCGGCCACGCCACCCACGACGCCCTCCCGTGTGTGCCGCCGCGCGAAGGTCGGCCCCGCGGTCTCAACCTCCGACGGACGCGCCACCCGCAGCACCCCGCGGCGCGCCAGCACCTCGGCGTCCTCCTCGCGCTCCGCCGCGGTCAGCGCGCGGTTGGCCACCCAGGTGTTCGCCCCCTGGGTCATCACCGTGCGCGTGGAGCCGTCGGCGAGGCGTCGGTCCTGCGCGTAGGTGAGCACCTGCGCGAGTCCCGTGGTGCGCTCGGCCATCATCTGCCACATCGCGTGACCGGGCGCGTCCATGCCGCTGCACTCGATGGTGCTCACCTCGATCTGCCGCTCCCGCGCCTCGCGGATCAGCGCGTCGCGGTCGCGCTCGGGGTAGTTCTGCGCCGAGGCGTCACCCACCACGAACATCATCTTGGCCGCGCCGCGGTCCCAGTTCATCTCGTGCAGCGCGAGGGCGAGGCCGGTGTCGACGTCCTCGGGCTGGTCGCCGCCGCCCTCGGCCTCGACCCGCATCAGCGCGGTGTGCATCGCGTCGAGGTCTCGCGTGAGCGGCACCACGCGCGAAGGCTCACGGTCGCCGCGGTCGCGGTAGACCACCAGGCCCAC
>JBILLI010000780.1:0-3622 GCA_044376155.1 Polyangiales bacterium | reverse complement strand
CTCCCAGGCGACCGCGACCACCGAGGGGGTACGCTCGTTGGCGAACATGGTCCGCGCGCGGGGCAGGATCTGCTCGAGGTCGGCCTCGAAGGTGCCGCTCTGCACCACCGAGCGCGGCGAGGTGCGCCCGAGGATGCTGAAGCGCGCGCCGCTCGCGCTGGTCTTGGCGGAGTCAACGGTGAGGGTCGACACGAAGGGCACGTTGATGAAGGGCAGGCGGAAGAACGCCGGGTGCGACGCGTCGATGCCGGGGCCGTCGTCGTCACGACGCGCGCCGACCATCGGGTAGATCGGCATCGGGAGCTGCAGCCGCTGGCCTTCGATCTCCTGGAGCGAGGGTGAGGCCTGGGCGTCGAGCACGAGGTCGGCGTTGAGGGTCACGCCGTAGGGGGTGAGCAGGGTGTTGAGGCCGTGCTCCGCGCGGGCGATGGTGGGGTTGATGTCCCGGCCGCTCTGGGTGATGCCCGCGGCGAAGATCGCCACGGCGCCGCCGCGCATGAGGTAGCCGTTGATGCGCCGGAGCTCGGGCTCGGTGATGGCGCGCTGGGGCTGCATGATGATCAGCCCCTTCACGTCGTTGGGGATGTCCTCGGCGCCGGCGCGGAGGTCCACCGTGCGGGTGGCGTAGCCCAGGTGCTCCTCGGTGATGAACCGGGAGAGGTAGGGCATGCCGTTCTCGGGGGTGATCTCGTCGTGGCCCGTGAGGAAGCCGATGGTGCGCTCCGGGTCGCGCATCTTCTTGATGATCGACGTGACGGAGTACTCCAGGCCCTCGATGCCCGGGGGCACGAAGTCCATGCGCTCGGTCTTGGTGCCGTAGGAGAACGTGATGCAGCGGTAGACCTCCTGCATGCGGGCGTCGCCGGCGCGGGCGTCGACCACCTGCAGGGCGCGCTTGGTGCAGTTCGCGCGGCTCGCCTCGCCGTTGCGGTCGTCGTTGTCGGTGCGCACGTAGCGCACCTCGACGCGGCCGTTGCCGTAGGCGACGTACTGGTCCAGCTGCTCGCGGATCAGGCGCTCGTCGTCGTTGGCGGGGGCGGGCTGGTCCGGGGTCCAGTAGACCGTGACGGAGAGCGAGTCGGTGAGGCTCCCGAGCACGCGGGTGGTGCCCTGCGAGAGCGTGTAGAGCTGGCGAGCCGTGAGGTCCTTGCGGAACCAGTGGGCCCGCAGGACCTTCACCGCGAGGAGGTTCACGAACACCATCGACGCGATCATGATCGCGACGAAGGCGCCTGACTGGATGCGGGCTTGCTGTCGGCGCTGCATGGTCAGCTCCACTTCCGGCTGGAGAGCGAGCGCTCGGTGGCCAGGAGGCTCACGAAGATCACGCTGAAGAAGTAGACGAGGTCGCGGGCGTCGATGATCCCGCGGGAGATGTTGGTGAAGTGGTAGTCGGGGCAGAGGTACTCGAGCCACGACGCGGCGCTGCCGAAGAAGATCAGCGCCTTGTTCAGCAAGAAGAACAGCGACCCGACGATGAACGACACGAAGAACGCGGTGATCTGGTCCTTGGTGTAGGAGCTCACCATCACGCCGAAGGCGACGTAGCTCGCGCCGCCGAGGAGCAGGCCGAGGTAGCCGCCGTAGACGGGGCCCCAGTCGAGCTCACCCATGCGCGAGATGAAGATGGGGTAGCTGAACGTCGAGATGATCAGCACCATCAACAGGCCCACGGCGCCGAGGTACTTCCCGAGGATCACCTCCCAGTCCCGCACGGGCTGGGTGATGAGCATCTCGAGGGTGCCGGTGCGGCTCTCCTCCGCGAAGGTGCGCATCGCGATGGCGGGCGAGATCAGCGGCAGCAGCCAGGAGATGCTGGTGAACATCGGCTGCAGCGAGGCGCGGTTGCTGGTGAAGAACCCGAACGCGAAGAACATCAGGAAGCCCACGAGGAGCAGGAACATCCCGATCACGATGTAGCCGAGCGGCGTCGCGAAGTACGACACGTACTCGCGCCGCGCGATGGCCCAGATGTTTTGCAGGGTGGTCCCGGTGGAACCGGGTGTCAGTCGCCCCTTGGAGGCGGCCGACGCCGTTGCGCTCTCAGCCACGATGCACCTCAGTCCTTCTTCGACGTCTCGTTGCGACGGGCGACGCCCTCGCCCACCGTGAGCTGACGGAACACCTCTTCGAGCTGCATCGCCTCGCGGCGCAGCTCCAGGAGGACCCAGCCCTTGTCCACCGCCAGACGAAAGAACTCCGCCCGGGCGTCGCCGCCGCCAGGCGCGAGCACCTCGACGACGTGCTCCTTCTCATCGCCCGTGAGGGCCTTCACCGTCGCGTCGCTGGTCACCCGCTTCGCGGCCTCGAGCACCTCGGCCACGTCCTTCGGGGCCTTGGCGTCACCCAGCGCCTTCGCGCTGAACGACATCACATATCGGACCTTGCCCGAGCGCGCGGCGAGGTCATCGGGCGAGCCGTCGGCGACGATCTTGCCGCGGTTCACGATGAGCACCCGCTGGCAGCTCTCCTTCACCTCGGCGAGGTCGTGGGTGGAGAGCATCACCGTGCGGGTCTTGCCGATCTCCTTGATGTAGTGAATCACCTCGGCGCTCTCGTTGGGGTCGAGGTCCGCCGTGGGCTCGTCAAGGATGAGGATGGGCGGGTCGTGGATGAGCGCCTGCGCGAGGCCCACGCGCTGGCGGTAGCCGTAGGAGAGCTGGCCGATCTCCTTGTGCAGCGCGTCCTTGAGGCCGCAGATGTCGACGACCTCCTTGATCTTCGCCCGGCGCTTCTCCTTCGCGATGGCGCGGAGCTCCGCGGCGAACTCCAGGTACTCCACCACGCCCATGTCGGGGTAGAGCGATGCGCGCTGCGGGAGGTACCCGAGCACGGACCGGGCCTCGAGGGGGTTGTCGAAGACGTCCCACCCCCCCACCTCAGCGGTGCCTTCGGTGGGTGAGATGAAGCAGGTGAGGATCTTCATGGTCGTGGACTTCCCGGCCCCGTTGGGACCCAGGAAACCCACCACCTCGCCCTTGCGAATGCTGAAGCTGATCTTGTCGACCGCGCGCTGGGACCCGTAGATCTTCGTGAGGTCGCGCGTCTCGATCATGACGTCGCTGGTGGTCATTGGCCTCTTCGTCGTGCGAGGGAGGGTTTGGTTTGGGGAGTGCCCCGCGCCCATAGGGCCCGACAGGGTGGGACGCCCCGGCGGCGGCGCATCCTATGCAGGACCCTCCCCCTGTCAACGCCCCGTCAAGGGCGCCCCCGGGGGAGTTCGCGCGCGTCGCGAAACCTGCACCCCGCGCGGGCTATTCCGCATCTCAGGGCGTTTGTCTCTTCTCGCGGGCCCCGGCGGTGTGGCACGTGCGGGCGACATGTTCGTCTTTCTCCGCCCGGTCCGCTTCGCCGACGTCGACGCCGCGCGGATCGTCTTCTTCGCGCGCTACCTGGAGTACTGCCACGACGCCCTCGAGGCGCTCTTCGCCCCGCTCCCGGGGGGCTACTCCGCGATGATCAACGACCGCGACGTCGGGGTGCCCAGCGTGCGCATCGAGGTCGATTATCGCGCGCCGCTGCGCTACGGCGACACCGCCCGCATCGAGACCGTGGTGGAGAAGGTGGGCAACACCAGCGTGGTGTTCGTGCACACCCTCCGCCGCGACGCCGACGGCACCGA
>JBILLI010000135.1:0-13153 GCA_044376155.1 Polyangiales bacterium | reverse complement strand
GGGCGTAGACGTCGCGGTAGATCCCATCGAGCAGGCGGTTGCGCCGGATGCGCCCCGCGGCGTCGTCGATCTCGGCCTCGTCGTTGCTCATCGCGTCGCCTTCTTTCGTCCCTTCTTGCTGGCCGCTTCAGGCTCGACCACGGGCTCCAACGGCTCGGGCGGGTCGAGCAACACGTGCCGTACCTCTTCGGTGAGGTGGAACACCAGCTCCTCCTCGATGGCCTCCACCCCCGCGCAGAGACGCTCCACGTTGCGCTGGTAGATGAACACCCGCAGGGGCACGCGGGCGCCGGGGTGCGTGCGGAAGTCATCGATGAGCACGGGGATGCGGGGCTCGATCCCGTCGAGCACGGCCTCGACGCCGGGCACGTCGCTCACCACCACCAGCGCGTCGTCGAGGGCCGCGGCGACCTCGGGCTCCAGCGCGTTGCACGCGCGCTCGACGACCTGCTGGAACTGATCCTTCGGGAGGGACCAGGGGAGCGCGGGGCCTTCGAGGTCTACGGCGCGGGCGGTGAGGTGCGCGCGGGCGGCGCCCTTGAGGTCGCCGAGGTCTTCGCGCACGAGGCCCAGGAAGTAGTTCGCGTCGGCGTGCAGGGGATCGGCCTTGAGCGTCTCGTTCAAGAAGGGCTCGGCCTTCGCCGCCTCACCCGCGTCGTACCAGGCGCGGCCGATGAGAAAGGGGTACATCGCCCCCTCGAAGGGCCCCTCGGGGAGCCCGTCGAGCAGCGCCCGTGCGCCGACCTCGTCGCCGTCGGCGAGCAGCGCGTCGAACTTCAGCAGCGTCGCGTCGGCGATCTCTTCGGGGGTCTCGGCGAACTCCAGCACCTCGTCGCAGAGCCGGGCGGCCTCGGCGTAGTCGTGCAGCGGATGGATCAACACCTCGGCCGCGCCGAGCATCGCCTCGAGGTAGCCCTCGTCGAGGGCGATGGCCTGGCGGAAGTGCTCCAGCGCCTCGTCGGCCTCCCCCTCGCGGGCGGCGACCTGGCCGAGCATGCAGTGGGCGTCGGGGTTCTCGCGGTCGATCTCGAGCACCCGTCGCGCAGAGGCTCGCGCGCCGCGGAGGTCGTTGCGGTCGAGGAGGTCCCACCCCCGGTCGAGGTGCGCGGAGAGCTTGTCCATTCCCACGGCGTCGATGCCTGCTTTCTCGGCCCGCGGCGTCGCCGCGAGGGCGCGAGAGGATGCGGACCCATCGCCCCGCGGTCAAGCGTCGCCGCCGTTGGAATGCTCCCCCCGCGGCGTGTCATTCTCCCGGTGTGCGCGGCGGGACAACGACCCTGGTCCTGGCGGTGATGCTGCTCTTCCTCGAGGGCGGGTGCGCGCATCTGCGCACGGGGCCCGACGAGGCGCTCAGCGGCTCTCGCGGCAAGCCGAGCAACGGCTGGCTCTCCCGCGGGGTGCACCTCGCCGACCGCGGCCCGGGCTACGAGGCCCTGCGCACCGACCGCGAGGGCGGGCAACACTGGGGCGCCTCTCGCCTGGTGGCCCTGGTGCAGCGCCTCGGCCGCGCGCTCGCGCCGCGCAGCGGGGGCGTCGCGCTGCGGGTGGGGGATCTCAGCGGTCAGCGAGGCGGGCAGATCCCGCGGCACCGCTCGCACCGCAACGGACGCGACGTCGACCTGCTCTTCTTCGCCCGCGACGAGGCCACCGACGTCGCCCTGCCCGCGCCCGATTTCGTGCGCTACGACCGCGCGCTCCGCTCGCGCCTTCGCCCCACCCCGCTGCGCTTCGACGTGGCCCGCAATTGGGACCTCGTCGAGGGCCTGGTGCGCGACCACCAGGCCGGCGTGGCGCGGGTCTTCGTCGCCGAGTGGCTCCGCGTGGCGCTCCTCGACCACGCCCGCGCGCACGGCAAGGATCCCTGGGTCGTCGACCGCGCCGCGCGGCTTCTGCTGCAACCCGGCGACAGCCTCCCCCACGACGACCACTTTCACGTGCGCCTCGCGTGCACCCTCCGCGAGCGCGCGCTGGGCTGCGTCGACGGCGCGCCCCTCTGGCCCTGGATGATCAAGGACTGGGAGAAGGGCGACGCCCTCCCCAACGACGACGACGCGGTCCTCGACCTGATGGAGCCCCTCACCGCCGGCACGCTCCACGGCCCGCCGGATCCGACGCGCGCGGCCGCGCAGGTGTGTGCGCCGCCCAAGGTCGTCGCCGCGGTGCCCGACTTCGAATCCCTGGTCTGTCGGTAGCGCTACGGCTCGCAGCCCGAGGCGCCGCAGCCGCCGAAGCCCAGCGCGGCGCAGTTGAACCGATAGGTGCGCCCGCCGCCGCAGAGCGCGAGGTTGGGGCCCTCGCAGGTGCCGGTGCTCGGCGTGCGAATCGGGTCACACTCTGTGGCCACGCCGCAGAAGGCCTCGGCCCCCATGGTCCGACACGACGCGCCGCGCACGTTGAGCCCGCAGTCCTGTCGGTGCTCGCGGCCGCCGCGGCAGCGGATGAGCACCGTGCCATCGCAGCGCGCGGTGGCGTCGTTGCAGGGCGCGCCCGTGCCCGCGCACCCGGCGTTGACCGCGTCGCAGCGCGCGCCGGTGCGTCCGCAGTCGAGGTCCGAGACCCAGCGACCGGCGACGCATCGCTGGAGCACCTCGCCCGCGCAGCGTGGCGCGGTGCCCGGGGTGCATGGCGCCGACGGGATCTGCACACACGCGCCTTCGCCGCCGGTCGTCACGCACTCGCGCATCGAGGCCTGGCAAGAGTCTTCGCGGATCACTCCGTCGGCGCAGGTGCGCAGGCGCACGCCCGAGCACGCTGGCACGAGCCCCTCGCAGCGGTTGTCGGGCGCCGGGGTGAGCGACATCTTCATGCAGGTCGCGAGCACCGCGGGGCAGCCCCGGGTGGCGGCCAGCGCGACGCACAGTCGGAACACGTCGCAGACGCGGTTCGTGTAGAGCTGTCCGCCCTCCCAGGTGTCAGGGCGCCAGAGGCGGTCCATCATGCGCTGCGGCGGCACGTGAAAGCAGGTCGCGAGCTTCACGGCGACGGCGTTGACCTGGACCTCGTCGAACGCGCACAGGCGGTTGATCGGCGGCGGAACGTCCGCGGGCGGCCGCGCGTCGACGATGTCGGCGCGGGCGGTGTCGCCCGCCACCGAGCCGTCACCCGCGTCGATTTCTCCCGGTGCGTCGAGGTCTTCCCCGTCGATGGGCGGGGGGCTCGATCGGTCCAGCGGCGCGAAGACGATGTCGGGGTTGCTGGTGGGAACGTCGATCTGCACCACGCCGCGCGGGATCTCCCGTCCGCTGCAGGCAAGCAGCGAGAGGGCAAGAAGCAAGGCGTTCCGCATCGGCGAACACTTTGCACGCTCCCCGCCGCCCGGCGCAACCTCACTCATCGCCCTCCGTGAGGGTTTGCACGGGGTCCTGGTCGTTCGGCATCGGACGACCCTCGGCGTCGAAGAAGCCCGCGGCGCGGACCCTCGCGCGCCCGCCGAGGAGCACTTGCCCCCGCGCCGGCGCGACCTGCTCGTCGAAGACCGTGTACGCGGGGATGAGGTCGGGCAGCGAGAGCGAGCGGTAGAGGGCCGCGGGGGAGTTCCCGGCGATGACCACCACCGCCCGCTCGGGGTGGTCGGGGTGGTGCGTGGCGAAGACCACCCCGAGGTCGTTCCCGGTGTGTCGCCGCGCCCCCACCTGGAGCTCGGCGCCGTCGAAGCGCACGGGCAGACGGTCGGCGATTCGCGCGAGCACACGATTGCTGCGAGGCGTCCCGATGAGCACCAGCGTGCGGCCCTCGGCCATCGCGTCGGTGAGCGCGGCGTCGGTGACCACGGGGTACGCGAGGGGGACGCCCGTTCGCCGGGCCCACGCCCGGGCCACCCGCTCGTGCACCCGTGTCAGCGACGGGTCGGCGGTGCCCACAACGAACACCAGGGGCGTGTCGAAGACCTCGCGCACGGGCCCTCCCGCGGGGACGCGCAGCGGCGTGGGGCGGAGTTGCCAGTGCCCGCCCACCCGCGCGAGGTGGTTCGGCGCGTCGGTGCGAAGCTCGAGGCGATCGTCGTCGAGGACCAGCGACACCCGCTCGGGGCTGCGCGCGAAGAGCGTGCGCGGGGGGGCGAGGGTCAGGGCGTAGACCCCGTCGGTCGTTCCGCGGACCACGCCCTCACGCGCCGCGGTGAGCCGCACTTCACCCGCACGCCCCGCGCGCACCGGGACATCCACATCGGCGGCGCGGGCTGACAGCGCGTCGAGGGTGAGCCAGGCGCTGCGGTTCCAGCGGAGCTCGTAGGTGCGGAGGCGAATCGTGCTCGGCGTCGGGTCGCGGCGGTGCTGCAGGAACCACGGCACGATGCGGCCGTTCGCGTAGGTCGTGCTCCAGACGTTGTGTCCGAGCGCGGGCCACTCGGCCTGGAGGCTGTACCCCAGGGCGGTGTAGCGCTCCGCGAGCACCTGGGAGTGGGCGAGGGGGCGGTCGAGGGTGCCCTGCACGATGTACATCGGCAGGTGCAGCCCGTTCTCGGCGATGCGGTCGTTGGAGCGGAGCTCCATCAGGTAGGTCTCCCAGGGACGCCGCGCGCCCCGGGTGTCGCCCCGCACGAAATAGCTGTGGTAGCCGCACAGCGCGGCGCTCGCGGCGAAGAGGTCGGGGTGGTGAAAGGGCACGCCCGCCGCGCCGATGCCGCCCATCGAGAGGCCGGTCATGTAGGTGCGGTTGACGTCCGTGCGGTAGTTCTCGCGCACCCGCTCGACGACGGTCACCACGTCGTGCTCGCCCTGCTGGCGGTAGCCCGCGTCGCCGAAGCCCCAGGGCGCCACGAGGATTGCGCGGGTCTCGGGCAGCGCCGGGAGGTGCCGCTCGGCGTGGCCGCGGCTGTCGGACTCGTCGTAGAGCCCGACGAGGATCGGCAGCATGCGATGGGCGCTGCCGTGCAGGCCATGCAGCCCCACGACCACCGGCATCGGCGTGTCGGGGCGGTAGGACGGCGGCACGTAGACCGAGTATTCCTGCAACGCGCCGTCGAGGGGCGAGCGGTAGGCGCGGCGGAGCGGGCCGCGGAGCGTGAGGTAGGGGTCACGCCCCGCGCGCAGCTCGTCGAGCAGGGTGAGCAGCAGCGTGGCTTCGGCGTCGAGGTGCGCGGCGTCGCGATCCCCCGTCGCGGTCAGGCCCGCGAGGCGCTCGGCGGCGCGCTCGACGGACCACAAGGCGTCTTCGCTCACCCCCGCGGGCAGACGGGGTGTCGCGCGAGGGAAGGGCGGTGGCTCGACACCGAACGAGGGATCCATCGCGGCGAGCTCGGCCCAGGCGCGGCGCAGGGCCCGCACGGCCAGCGGTCGGGGGGCGACGTCGATCGTGCGCGACACCGCCCCCACCTGCACCTGAAGCGCTCCCGGGCCGTCGGGCATCGCGACCACCGCATCGAGCGGGGCGACGCTGGCGCCGCCGAGCGGGACCTCGCTGCGAAGCCCCGCGCCGCCCGTCACCGCCAACGAGAGCGCGCTTCGCGTCAGCGGGTGCGCGACGCCGCCGGGCCATGAGAGCGACAGGGTCACCCGCAACCCCTCGGGCGCGACGCCGCGGCGCACATCAACGGCGAGGCCGCGGTCTCCGAGGGCGTCGCACTCGGCGTCGGTGATCCCCGGGAGCTCGACGCGCACGCCGTCGTCGGGGCGGTGGTCGTCGCCCACGAGTCGCAGCAGCGCGTCCATGTCACCCCGGCTCGCGACCTTGATCACCAGCGAGTGCAAACCCGCCGCGAGCGTGAGCGGCGCGAGGTCGTCGTCGGCCCGTGAAGCCCGGACCGCGACCCGGCGAAAGACCGAGGCGCCGTCGAGAAAGACCTCGGCCGCGTCGTCGGTGCCGATCGAGAGCCATCGACGCCCCGCGCGCTGCACCCGGAGCGACGCCGCGAGCCAGACGACCCCCGGGCCCTGTCGTCGCAGCGCGGCGTTCAGGTCGAGGCTCGTCGACGCGGCCGCGGCGGGGCGCCAGAGAGCGGGGTCGCCGCGCTCGGGGAGCGTGCGCAGGCCCGATTCTCCCGTGTTCAGCGCGCGCTCGAGCGACGCGCGGAGGGAGGGGCGCGCGGGCACGGCGACACGGCCGCCGTCGTGCACGAGCCAGGTCGAGATTTCCCCGTCGGGCGCGGGGGTGACGACGCACTGCGCCGCGGCCGACGAGGAGGCGAGCGACAGCGCGCCGACGAGGGGGATGGTTCGCAAGGGGTGACGCATGGGCTCTCGGACGCGGCTGCCGCGGGGGGCCGTCGCTTTACGCAGGCGGTGACCCTGTCGCATGATGTGGCACGTCGTGGCGAGTGTGCGCCCCGAGTACCCTGATCTTCGGACGGAGACATAGTCCATGCGATTGCTTCGTGTTGCGAGCCTCGCCGCGCTCCTCGCGGCGCTGATGGCGGGTTGTGGTCGCACCGAGCTGGAGGGCGAGCTGCCCGACGGCGCGGTGCTACCGGATGGCGCGGTGCTACCGGATGGCGCGGTGCTACCGGATGGCGCGGTGCTACCGGATGGCGCGGTGCTGCCGGATGGCGCGGTGCTGCCGGATGGCGCGGTGCTCCCCGACGTGGAGTTCCCCGACGGCGCGGTGCCGCCCGACGTGGAGTTCCCGGACACGGTGATCGTCGACGACGACGGTCCCAGCATCGACACGCCGCTCCCCGACGTGCCCTTCCCCGACGTCCCGCTGCCCGACGTCCCCGACGGGATGGACGTGCCCGACGTGCCCATCCAGTGCCCGCCCGGGCTGCTGCGCTGCGGCACCACCTGCGTCGACGTGCTCTCCGACCCGAGCAACTGCGGCGCCTGCGGCACGGCCTGCCGCTCGGGGCGCTGCGGCATGGGCACCTGCGTCAACGTCTGCCAGCCCGGCACCACCGACTGCGCCGGCGCCTGCGTCAACCTCGCCACCGACCGCTTCAACTGCGGCGGCTGCGGCGTGGCCTGCGGCGCGGGACAGAACTGCGAGAGCGGCACCTGCCGCGCGATCTGCCCCGCGGGGCAGACCCTCTGCGGCATGGCCTGCGTCGACATCCGTGCTGACCCCGCGAACTGCGGCGGCTGCGGCGTGGCCTGCCGCCCGGGCAGCGTGTGCAACGCCGGGGTGTGCCTCAGCGTCTGCGACGAGGGCCTGCTCAACTGCGGCGGCGCCTGCGTGAACCCCCGCACCGACGCGCGGAACTGCGGCGCCTGTGGCATGGCCTGCGGCGCGGGTCAGGTCTGCGACGCGGGTCGCTGCACCACCACCTGCGCGATGCCCAACGTGCTCTGCGGCGCGAGCTGCACCAACGTGCAGAACGACCCGAACAACTGCGGCGCCTGCGGCAACGTCTGCCCGGCAGGAGCGGCCTGCGGGCTCGGCGTCTGCACGCTGACCTGCCCCACGCCCCTCGCGCGCTGCGGCGGCACCTGCGTGATCACCCTCAACGACCCGAACAACTGCGGCGGCTGCGGCAACCGCTGCGAGGCGGGTGAGCTCTGCTCCTTCGGCAGCTGCCAGCGCCGCTGCAACGTCCCGCTGGTGGAGTGCAACGGCGGCTGTACCGACTTCCGCATCGACCCGAGCAATTGCGGTCGCTGCGGCAACCGCTGCGGCGCGGGCGAGCTCTGCCTCCTCGGTCGCTGCGGCACGCCGCCGGGGTGCTCGCCCCCGCGCTCCATCTGCCCCACGGGCTGCACCGACCTGCGGAACGACGCGCGCAACTGCGGCGCCTGCGGCCGCGCCTGCGCCGCGGGGGCGATGTGCAGCGGCGGGTCGTGCATCGGCACGGTGTGCCCGCGCCCGCAGATCACCTGCAGCGGTCGCTGCGTGAACCCGACGACCGACGCCGCGAACTGCGGCGGCTGCGGCATCGCCTGCGGCGCGGGCTCGACCTGCGCCAACGGTACCTGCACCTCGCGCTGCATGACCCCGCAGGTCGAGTGCTCCACGGGCTGCACCGACACCCGCACCGACCCGAACAACTGCGGCGGCTGCGGCAACCGCTGCCCGGGCTCCGCGGTCTGCGCCAACGGCGTGTGCGGCTCGCCGTGCCCGCCCCCCCGCGCCACCTGCGGCGACCGCTGCGTCGACGTGCAGAGCGATCCCGCGAACTGCGGACGCTGCGGCACCGCGTGCCCCGCCGGTGCGACCTGCACGGCCGGCGCGTGCGTGATGACCATGGTGTGCACCGCGCCCCGCACCAGCTGCGCCGGGAGCTGCGTCGACACGCAGACCGACCCGCGCAACTGCGGCGCCTGCGGCACGGCCTGCGCGGCGGGCACGCCCTGCATGAACGGCCGCTGCGCCTGCCCCGCGGGGACCGTGCTCTGCAACGGCTTCTGCGTGAACATCAACTCCTCCCCGCTCGACTGCGGCGCCTGCGGCAACGCCTGCGGCGCGACGCAGGCCTGCGTGGGCGGCCGCTGCACCTGCTCGCCGCCGCTCAGCAGCTGCGGCGGCCGCTGCATCAACACCAACAACGACCCGAACAACTGCGGCACCTGCGGCACCGCCTGCGGCGCCACGCAGGTTTGCATCTCGGGTCGCTGCACCTGCGGCGGCGGACAGTCGCTGTGCAACAACCGCTGCGTGAACACGAACAGCGACAACACGAACTGCGGGAGCTGCGGCACCACGTGCCCGGCCACGCAGGTCTGCATCGGCGGGAGCTGCGGCTGCCCCGGCGGCAACTCGCTCTGTGACGGCCGCTGCGTGAACACGAACTTCGACCCCGCGAACTGCGGTCGCTGCGGCAACCGCTGCGGCGGCCGGGCGGTGTGCGTGTTCGGGACGTGCCGCGGGTTCTGACCCCTCCCTCACGCCCCTCGCGCGCGCGCCGCGCGTGGGGGGCGGCCCTCGCTGTTTGCCTCTCTCTCCTCATCGCCCTCGCGGTCTGGGCGCAGCCCCCGGCCTCCCGCCCGTCGAGCCTCGACGCGCGGACCTGGCGCTTCGCCGACACGCCCTTCGGACCCCTCCATACGGTGGTGTTGACGCCGCGCGAAACCCCTGCAGCGCAACGTGTTCCGTTGCTCGTCGCGCTCCACGGCTGGGGCGAGAGCCAGCGCGGCGTCGAGCGTGGCGCCTGGGGTTGGGCGCGAGACTACGAGCTTGGCGCCTCGGACCGCGCGCTGCGCACCCGTCCCCTCGCGCGCGAGGCCTTCCTCGGGTGCCTCACGCTCCCGCGCTTTCGACGGCTCCGCGACGACCTCGCGGCGCGTCCCTACCGCGGACTCGTTGTGGTCAGCCCCTACACCCCAGACCTCCTCGACCAGCCCGAGCGCGCGACGGTCTACGCGCGTTGGCTCGTCGAGGTGCTCATCCCCCGGGCGCGTCGAGAGCTGCCGGTGCTCCCCGGGCGCGCGGCCACGGGCATCGACGGCGTCTCGCTCGGCGGGCTCCTCGCGCTGGAGGCGGGTCTCGCGCACCCCGAGGTCTTCGGCGTGGTCGGGGCGCTGCAGCCCGCCGTGCGTCGGCGCATCCCGCGGGTGCTGGCGCGGCTGCGCGAGGGCGGGCCTTCGCAGCGGATCCGCCTGCTCACCTCCGACCGCGACTACCTCCGTCCCGACGTGCGCGCGCTGCACCGGGCGCTCGAGGGCCGCCGGGTGGCCCACGACTTCGTCGAGGTCGCCGGGCCGCACGACTACGTGTTCAACCGCGGCGCGGGGGGCCTCGAAATGCTGCTCTTTCACGACCGCGCGCTCCGCGGCGAGCCCGCGCGCTGACGGTCGCTCAGTCGGTGGCGTCGGGCACGGCGTCGCCGCGTTCCCTCAGCCACTTGCGCATCTCGTCCTTGTCGATGGCCTTCTCCAGCGCGGCGTGGGCGTCGATGAGGCCGTCGTCGGAGAGCTTTCGCAGGGCGTCGTCCATGGCGATCATGCCCTCCTTCTTGCCCAGCTTGATGAGCCCGCCGATCTGGTGGGTCTTGCCGTCGCGGAGCAGCGACGACATCGCGGGCGACGCGAAGAGGATCTCCACCGCGGCGCAGCGCCCGCCGCCCTTCTTGCGCAGGAGCTGCTGCGCCACGACGGCCTTGGTCACCGAGGCCAGCGTGCCGCGCACCCCCGCCTGCTTGTCGGCGGGGAACACGTTGATGATCCGGTCGAGGGTCTTCGCCGCCGAGTTGGTGTGCAGGGTGCCGAACACCAGCACGCCGGTCTCGGCCGCGGAGAGCGCCATGGAGATGGTCTCGAGGTCGCGCATCTCGCCCACGAGCACGGCGTCGGGGTCCTCGCGAACCGCGGCGCGCAGCGCGGTGGAGAAGCTCTTGGAGTGCGGACCGATCTCGCGCTGGGTCATCAGCGAGAGCTTGTTCGGGTGCACGAACTCGATGGGGTCCTCGATGGTGACGAAGTGCATCCGCCGCGTGGCGTTCATCTCGTTGATGATCGCCGAGAGCGTGGTGCTCTTGCCCGACCCCGTGGGGCCGGTGACCAACACCAGCCCCGAGCGCATCGACACGATCCTCTTGATCGGGTCTGGCAGGCCGAGCTGCGCCACGGTCATCAGCTTGGTCGGGATGATCCGGAAGACCGCGCCCATGCCCCGCTCCTGCTTGAACAGGTTCACGCGAAAGCGCGAGAGGCCCGGGACCTCGTAGGCGAAGTCCATGTCGCCCGAGCGGAGGTACTCGGCCCAGAGGTGCGGCGGCGCGATGGGCTCCAGCAGCCCGCGAAAGTCGTCGTTGTCGAGGGTGCGGTAGCGAATCGGCTCCATGCGACCGCTGAGGCGAAAGATGGGGGGGCGGCCCACCGAGAGGTGCAGGTCGCTCGCGCCGCGGTCGTTCATCAGCTTCAGAAAGCGGTCGATGCGGTTCTGCCCGGGGGTGCCCGGGGCGGCGGTCACCACGGGCTTCGTCGGCGCAGGGGGCTCTCCGCGGAGCAGCTTCAGCGCGTCGGGGTTCGCGCTGAGCGCCTGCAACGTCTGCAGGAGCTCGGGGGGCAGCGCGGGGCCGCCCAAAGACATCGCGGCGGGCGTGGGCGCCCCCGGGGGGATCGCCGCACGGTCGCGGGCCGACGAGGCGGCGATGGCCTCGGTCCTCGCGGTCGCGGTTGGGGACATCGGCGGCGGCACGGGCTCCAGCGGCACGGAGATCTCTTCCACCGACCGGGTGGCGTCCGAGACGCGGGTGGTCGGCGCCGGCGCCTCGGCGCCCGGCAGTACGACCCACTCCTGCACGAGCGACATCGGATCGGTCCAGAGCGGGCGGATGGGGCGCTCGGGGGTGTGGGCCTCGTACATCGGCGCGACCTGCACCTCGATGGGGGCGGCCGAGGGGCGACGCTCGGGCGGACGAGAGTCTTTCTCTTCGAAGTGGTCGAGGTCCGGCGGCTCGATGTGCTCGGGGATCTCGACCCGGCTTGTGCGGCTGTAGATCGGCTCCAGGGGGAGCTCCTCGTGCGCGGTGGAGTGCGGGGGCACCTGCACGCGCGCGATGACGCTCTCGTCCTTGGCCCGGGCCTTCATCGCGGCGGAAGGGAAGAAGTCCAGCGCGCCGCCCCGAGGACGCTCGACGAGCGGCGGCGCGTTCGGACGCGAGCCCCGATCCTCGAGGACGCCGGGGCGCGAGACGCGCTCCTCCCGCATGCCCATGCGGGGATCCCGCGGGCCGACGATCTCCACGATGCCCGCGGGTCCCTCCTCCTCGCGGCGGGGGTCCGGCGCACGGACGGGGCGCGCGCCCAGCGGCGGCTTGCTCGCGTTCACGACGCCACCCCGGCGAGCCGCGCCTCGAACTGCTCCTTGTTTTCGGCCCGCATGTACGCCGTCTCGGCGGTGATGAGCCCCGCGTCGAGGAGGTCGGCGAGGCTCTGGTCGAGGGTCTGCATGCCCTGGGCGCGCGAGATCTGCATCAGGCTCGGGAGCTGAAAGGTCTTGGCGTCTCGAATGAGTGTGCTCACGTTCATCGACCCCTTGAGCACCTCGAAGACCGCGACCCGACCCTTGCCGTCGGCGCGGGGCACCAGCGATTGAGAGACCACGAATTTCAAGCTCTCCGAGAGGCCCATGCGCACCTGCTGCTGCTCGTCGGGGGGGAAGCTCTCGATGAGGCGGTCGACCGTGGCGACGCAGTTCGTGGTGTGCATCGTTGCGATGACCAGGTGGCCGGTCTCCGCGGCCATGAGGGCCATGCGAATGGTCTCGATGTCGCGCATCTCGCCCACCATGACCACGTCGGGGTCCTCGCGCAGCGCGGCGCGCAGCGCGCGGCTGAAGCTCTCGGTGTTGCGGCCCACCTCGCGCTGGTTGACCAGCGACTGCTTGGAGGGGTGCACGAACTCGATGGGGTCCTCGAGCGCGATGATGTGGTCGCTCTTGCTCTCGTTCACGAGGTTGATGATCGCCGCGAGGGTGGTGCTCTTGCCGCCGCCCGCGGGGCCCGTCACCAGGATGATCCCCTGGTGGTAGTCGAGGAGCTGCGTGAGCTGCCCGGGGAGCCGGAGGTCCGCGAAGGTCGGCGGGAGGTTCGGGATGCAGCGGAACGACGCGCACGTCCCGAGGCGCTGCACGAAGGCGTTCGCGCGGTATCGCCCGACGCCGGGGATCGCGTGGCAGAAGTCCACCTCGCCGCCGGTCTCGAAGGTCGCCCGCCGCGTGGGGTCGAGGATGTCGACGATCCAGGAGCGCGCCGTGGCCGCGTCGAGGGCAGGGTGCTCGATGCGCTCGACCTGACCGTTGAGGCGGAACCACGGGGGCTCACCCACCGTGACGTGCACGTCCGACGCGCCGCGCTCGCGGGCGTCGGCGAGGAGGCGGTCCAACGGGCGGGAGAGGTCCCGGGCGTGCACCGTGGAGGTCGCCGCGTCGAGCCCGCCGCCGGTGTCGCCCTTGGCACGAAGGATCTCCGCCGCGCGGGTGCGCACGTCCTGGCTGGGGTCGCTCTCCACGACCTTGCGGAACATCTTCGCCAGCCGCGGGTCGGTCGACCGCGCGCACGCGTGGAGCACCTCCATGCGCACCTCGGGCCGGTCGTCGTTGAGGAGGTTCACCAGCGCCCGCAGCGCCTGCTCGCCGCCGATGACCCCCAGGGCGTCGATGGCCGCCCAGCGCGTGTCCTTGTCGTCGAGGGCCTTGATGAGGTGCGGCACCACCCGCTCGTCCTTGAGCTTCGAGAGCGTCTCGCAGGCGGTGATCCGCAGCCACCAGTCGTCGTCGTCGAGGAGCTTCACCACCGGGCCGAGCAGGCGCGGGTCCTCGAAGTGCTCGCAGAGCACCAGGGCCTGCA
>JBILLI010000779.1:0-3626 GCA_044376155.1 Polyangiales bacterium | reverse complement strand
ACGACGCCGCGCGCAACTTCTTGCGTGGGTCGCAACATCAGAAGAGCCGCACCCAACCGCGTCGTCCACACGCCGCGGGGGGGCGCATCGCGAAGGTGTAGGTGCAGTTTGGGCAATGGGTAGCACAGCGTGGGGGAGGGCGCGCGGTCGCGCGGAGGGGGCGAACTCCGAACGAAGTCCATGCTGAATACAGCCTCGGGGCCGAGGCGAACGCTCGCGTCGAGGATGGGCCTGCGCGGGCCTTGTGCGGGGCGCGCGCCTGCGCCGTGAGAGGGGGTTGGCGCATGAGGTCGCCGGTCTCGATCGCCGAGGTCGGCCGCACGGCGGCGTCCGACGACCGGGGGCGGCGCGCGATGCTCGAGCGCCCGCCCCGGTGACGCCTCACATCCCCAGCAGACGCTCGCGCCAACTGGGGAGCGGCGTCTGTTGACCGTCACGGTGCATGCGCCAGAGGGTCAGCAGGAGCCACAACGCGCTCGGCGGCAGCATCACCAGGCTGATGTTGAAGTCGATGCGCGCGAGGAGGAGATTGCCCTCTCGAAACGGCGCGAAGGCCGCGACGTCGTGGTGCATGCAGGAGTCGAGGGCGACGTGGGAGAGGGTGCCCACGAAGAAGCCCAGGGCGTAGGCGCGGCGGCGCGGCAGGCGCCACGCAGATGCCGTGAGCGCGGCGGCGATGGTCGAGGCCCCGAGCAGCGTGTGGGTCCAGCCGTGCACGGCGACAGGGACGCCGAAGCCGAGCGCGAGCACGGGCTGAACGTCCATCGCCACGTTGGCGACCACGAAGGCGAGGGCGGAGAAGCGCTCGCGCAGCGCCCACTGGAAGGGCAGCGCCGCGCCGAAATGGAGCGGGGTGATGGGCATCGCGCGGGTCGACGGTATCACCCCCACGCGCGTCGGGCCGTCTCGCCACCGCCGCGCGGGGCGCCGGGATGGATCAAACTTTCTCCATGTCCGTCGCCCGACGGCCGTGGCGTATTCCTGGGGTGCGAGGTGATGGTCCGCCGCGCAGAAGGAACCGTGTCGGATGATCCGAGCGCTCTGCGCCGCGGCGATGCTCTCCACCCTCGGGGCCGCCTGCGCGCGTCGGCAGCGCGTCGAGCCCGCTCCACCTCCCCCCGCGCCCGCCCCCGCGCCCGCCGTGCCCCCGGTGCCGCCGCCGATGGCGTGGCTCAAGGGACAGACGCACGTGCACAGCGACCGCTCGGGTGACTGTAGAACGCCGCCAGAGACGGTGGTGCGCTGGTACGCCGAGCACGGCTACGACTTCATCGTGTTCACGGACCACAACGTCGTGACCCGCCCGCGGCCCTCGCCGCGCCCGACGATGCTGGTGCTCAGCGGCGCCGAGCTCACCTGGAACGCGCCGACCTGCGGGCCGCCGACGTCGCCGTGCAACCTGCACCTCAACGCGCTCTTCGCGACCGCACCGCCCAACGACCGCACGGTCACCCTCTCGCCCGCGAACCCCGGGGACCGCGCGTCGGTCTTCGCCGCAGAGCTCGCGCTCACGCGGACCCTCGGCGGCATCGCGCAGCTCAACCACCCCAACTACCACTACGCGGCCGACGCGTCCCTGCTCGCGCGCCTCGCGGCGCAGGGGCTGCGGCTGGTGGAGTTCTCCAACGCGAGCATCGGGTGCCAGAACGAGGGCGACGCGACGCACCCCTCCACCGAGGCGCTCTGGGACGCCGTGCTCGACCGCGGCGCCGACGTCTGGAACGTCGCCAGCGACGACGCCCACCACTACGACGACGCCGCGGTGATGCGTGCGCGCGGTGAGACCGTGTACGAGGGCGACCGGGGCTGGGTGATGGTCCACGCGGCGCGGGAGCCCGGGGCGCTGCGCGCGGCGATGGCGCGCGGGGAGTTCTACAGCAGCACCGGTCCGCGCATCGCGCGCATCGACGGCGCGGGCGACGCCCTGCGGCTGCGTCTGGCGTCTCCCGCGCACACCCGCTTCCTCGGCGACGGCGGGCGGGTGCTCGCGACCGTTCACGGCGCCGAGGCCGCGCTGCCCCTCGCGTCGCTGCCGACGGACCTGCGCTGGGTGCGCGCCGTGGTCGACGACGACGCCGGACACCGCGCGTGGGTGCAGCCGCTGCGCGTGCGTCGTGAGGGGGCGACGGTCTCGCTGCAAGGCCCCTTCGGACGAAGCCCCGCCGCGCCACCTGCGGATGCGTCACCCGAGCCCTCGCCCGAGCCCTCACCCGAGCCCTCGCCCGAGCCCTCACCCGACGAGGTCTGGGAAACCGAGTCCGACCCCGTGCTCGGCCGCGGCGCCGGGGACATCACCATGCATCTCACCCGCGAGCAGGGCCTTCTCCACCTGCGCTACGACGGCGGCGACATGCGCTGCACCCTCCGCGGCGCACACTGCGCGGGGACCTGGCGCGGACGCACGGGCAGCGGGTGGTTCGAGGTCACCTTCGACGCCTCCTCGCGCACCTTTCAGGGCACCTGGGGCTACGACGAAGACCGCGCGAACGCCGCAGGGTTTCGCGGGCATCGCCGCTGAGCTACGCGGGGATCTCGCCCCGCAGGTGCAGCGTCTCCAGCGCGACCTCCGCGCCCAGGGACTCCAGCGCGGCGCGCAGCGCGTCGTCGTCTTCGACCATGAGTCGCACGTGGTCGTGCTCGGGCAGCGAGTGCGGGCGCAGCGCGCGCAGCATCGCCGACGCCGCGACCACCGACGCCGCGCGGAAAGGGAACACCCCAGGGAAGGTGGGGTTGAAGCACGCGACGCCCTCGGTGAGTCCCACGCGGCGCAGGACCCAGCCGTGCGCGCGGGCGTAGGCGAGCTGTCCGCGCGGGAGGTCCCAGCGGGTCTCGACGGGCTCGTCGTGGACCTCGCGGCACACGTCCGCGGTGACCTCCGGCGGCGCGTCGGGGAGGCCCTGCAGCGCGTCCCAGGTGATGCGCAGCGAGGCGCCGCGGTACATCGCGCGCAGCCCGAGGGACTCATACAGCGCGAGCGCGGCGGCGTTGTCGGGCTTCACGTTGAGGCACCAGCGCACACACCCGTCGGCGCGAAAGCGTTCGGCGATGGCGCGCATGAGCGCCGCCCCGATGCCCTGTCGCCGCGCGGAGACGTCGGTCACGAGGTTGCGCACGTAGCCCACCCCCGCGAGGGACTGCCCGAACACGTAGCCCAGCACCGCCCCCTCGCGCTCGGCGCAGAGGGTCTGACCGCGGATCTCGTCGGTCCAGCGCGAGGGCGGCGGCGCGGGGTCGCCCGTGCCGAGCTGCGTGAGCAGGCGCGTGTAGACCTTGTAGTCCTCGTCGCGCGCGGGGCGGATCACCACCGGGCTCATCACTTCACCAGTCGCTTGAGCGCGTCGCGCACGAGGTCGGCGAGGGGCTCCCCCGCGCGGGGCGCGAGGTCGGCCGCGACCCGCTCGGCGTCGACGGGCTTGAAGCCCATGTTCACCAGGGTGCTCACCAGCGCCGCGAGGGGCCCGAGGGGCGCCACGGGCGCGCTCACCGCCGGGAGCACCACCGTCACCGCACCCGGAGACGACGGGCCGCCCATGGGGAGCGCGGTGACCTTGTCCTTGAGCTCCAACGCGAGGCGCTCGGCGATGCGCTTGCCCACGCCCGGCACGCTCTGGAGCTTCTTCACGTCC
>JBILLI010000778.1:0-3628 GCA_044376155.1 Polyangiales bacterium | reverse complement strand
CCATCAACCTCGACGTCGCAGACCCGCGCTGCGACCTTGATTTCGTGCCCCACGTCGCCCGCGAGGTGAGGGTGCAGCACGCCTTGAGCAACGCCTTCGGCTTCGGCGGGACCAACGTCTCGCTGCTCTTCTCGCGCGCCGGGCGCTGACCTCCCGGCAGGAGGGTTCTCGTCATGCGGTGGGTCATCGCCAGCGATCACGCGGGCTTCGCGCTCAAGGAGCGCGTGCGGGAGTGGCTGCAGCGCAAGGGCTTCGACGTCACCGACCTCGGGGTGCACACCCCCGAGCGGGCCGACTACCCCGACTACGGCCACCGCGTGGGCGAGGCCGTGGGGCGCGGAGACTTCGACCGCGGGGTCGTGGTCTGCGGCAGCGGGATCGGGATCAGCATCGCCGCGAACCGCCACGCGGGCGCGCGGGCGGCGCTGTGCCACGAGCCCTGGTCCGCGACGATGGCGCGCGCGCACAACGACGCCAACGTGCTCGCGCTGGGCGCGCGGGTCATCGGCGAGGGCATGGCCGAGGCCGTGCTCGACGCGTTCATCGCGGGTCCCTTCGAGGGCGGCCGCCACGCCGAGCGCGTGGCGAAGATCGACGGTGGGGCGTGAACGTTCTGGAGTACGCCGAGCGCGCGTGGCAGGGCGAGGTCGACCACGCGACGATGCGTCCCGAGCTCCTGAGCCCGGGCCTCGCCGACATGGGCGGCGGACTCGCCTTCGTGTGCGCGTTCTCGAACGTGCTCGCGGTCGACACCGACGAGGGCCTCGCGCTCATCGACACGAGCTCGCCCTTTCACGCGGGCGCGGTGCACGCGCTCGTGCGGCGCTGGTCCCCGCGGCTCGCGCACACCGCGGTGTACACCCACGGGCACGTGGATCACGTGTTCGGCGTGGGCCCCTTCGAAGAGGAGTCGCGCGCCGCGGGACGCACGGTCACCGTGGTCTCCCACCGCGCGGTGCTCGACCGCTTCGCGCGCTACCGCCTCACCGCGGGGTACAACGGGCACATCAACCGCCGGCAGTTTCGCCTGCCCGCGCCGATGTTCCCCGAGCACTTTCGCGACCCCGACGTGACCTTCGAAGACCAGATGACCCTGCGCCTCGGGGGCCGCGAGGTCGCGCTCTTTCACGACAAGGGCGAGACCGACGACCACCTCTGGGCGTGGGTCCCCGACGCGCGGGCGATCTACACGGGGGACCTCTTCATCTGGGCCTCGCCCAACTGCGGAAACCCCCAGAAGGTGCAGCGGTTCCCGCGCGAGTGGGCCGCGGCCCTGCGCAAGATGGACGCGCTGAACCCCGAGGTGCTCTTCCCCGGCCACGGCCCGCCCATCGTCGGTGCCGCGCGGGTGCGCCAGGCCCTCACCGAGACCGCCTCGCTGCTCGAGTCCCTGGTCTCGCAGACCCTCGCGGTGATGAACCAGGGCGCCCCCCTCGACGAGGTGCTCCGCGCCGTGAAGATCCCCAGGGACCTCCTCGCGCGCCCCTACCTCCGCCCCGTCTACGATGACCCCGAGTTCATCGTGCGCAACCTCTGGCGGCTCTACGGGGGATGGTGGGACGGCAACCCCGCGCGCCTCAAGCCCCCGCGCGACGCGGAACTCTCCGCCGCGCTCTGCGAGGCCGCGGGCGGCGCCGTCGTGATGGCCGAGCGCGCGCGCACCGCCCTGCGCCGCGGGCGCTTCGAGCTCGCGGGCACCCTCGCGCAGCACGCCTTCGACGCCGCCCCCCGAGACCCCACCGTGCGGGCGGTGTACCGCGAGGTGAACGAGGAGCGCGCGCGTGAGGAGACCAGCCTCATGGCGCAGTCCATCTTTCGCGACGCCGCGGGCCGCGCGGGGTGACCCGGCGTTGACGCGGGGGGCAATCGCGAGGATGGTCCCGCCCGTCGTGAAGCAAGAACCGCCGGAAACGCCTTCGCCCACCGTGCGACGCGCGGGCTACGTGGCCCTCGTGGGGCGCCCCAACGTGGGCAAGAGCACCCTGATGAACAAGCTCGTGGGGGAAGACCTCTCGATCGTGTCATCGCGCCCTGAGACCACCCGCGACCGGGTCATGGCCGTGGTCACCGCGCCCGCGGGCTCCGACGCGCAGCTCGTGATCGTCGACACCCCCGGCGTGCACCGCCCGCACCGCGAGCTCGGCACGTACATGAACGCCGCCGCCCGCGCCGCGGCCGAAGACGCCGACGCGGTGATCATGGTCGTCGACGCCACCGACGGCCACGCCGGGCCCGAGCGCGAGTCGCACGTGCTGGAGGTCCTCGCCGGGGTCAAGAGCCCGGTGATCCTCGCGGTGAACAAGGTCGACGCGGTGAAGGTGAAGAACGCGCTGCTGCCGCTCCTCGAGGCCTACGGCAAGCTGCGGGAGTTCCACAGCGTGGTGCCGATCTCCGCGGCGAAGGGCGACGGGGTCGACCGGCTCCTCGTGGCCGCCGGGGCGCTGCTGCCCGAGAGCGTGGCGCTCTTCCCCGTCGACACCCTCACGCAGCACCCCGAGCGCTTCTTCGTCGCCGAGCGCGTGCGCGAGGCCGTGATCGCCGAGACCCAGGAAGAGATCCCCTACGTGTCCGCAGTGACCATCGAGTCGTACGACGAGCGCCCCGCCATCGCCCGCATCAGCGGGACCATTCACGTCGAGCGCCCGGGGCAGAAGAAGATCGTCGTCGGCACCGGCGGCGAGCGCATCAAGGCCATCGGGTCCCGCGCCCGCGCCAGCGTCGAGCGGCTGCTCGGCCGCAAGGTCCACCTGGAGCTCACCGTGAAGGTCACCGCCGACTGGACCCGCTCCCCCGACGCGCTCAAGCGCTTCGGCTACGAGGTCGAAGGCCGACGGAGGCGCGCGTGAGCCGCGAAGACCGCACACTCCCCCCCGCCGAGGTGCGCGTGGCCCGGGGCTCGCGCCCATTGGTTGCCATCGTGGGGCGCCCCAACGTGGGCAAGAGCACCCTCTTCAACCGCATCACCGGCAAGACCCTGGCGATCGTGCAGGACGAGCCCGGCGTCACCCGCGACCGGCACTACGCCGACGCCGAGGTCCGCGGCCGTCCCTTCGTGCTGGTCGACACGGGCGGCTTCGAGCCTGACAGCAAAGACGCCATCATGGTGGGGGTGCGCGACCAGGTGCGCCTCGCCGTGGCCGAGGCCGACCTGGTGATCTTCGTCACCGACGGCACCGTCCCGCTGACCGACGCCGACCTCGAGGCGCTGAAGCTCCTGCGCCGCGCGGGCCGCCCGGTGCTCTACGTCGCCAACAAGAGCGACAGCGTGAAGCGCGCCCAAGAGGCCATGGACCTCTACCGCCACGGCGCCGACCAGGTCATCGCCGTCAGCGCCGCCCACGGCCGCGGGATGGTGGAGCTCGAGTCGGCCATCGAGCGGAGCCTCCCGGTCCCCACCGCGGAGGACATCGTGCTCGACGTGAGCATCCCCCGCGTGGCCGTCGTGGGGCGCCCCAACGCGGGCAAGAGCTCGCTCATCAACCGCCTCATGGGCGCCGAGCGACTCGTGGTCACCGACATCCCCGGCACCACCCGCGACGCCATCGACACGCTGGTCACCAAGGGGGACAAGCAGTACGTCTTCGTCGACACCGCGGGCGTGCGCCGCAAGCGGTCGGTCTCCGCGCCC
>JBILLI010000777.1:0-3629 GCA_044376155.1 Polyangiales bacterium | reverse complement strand
GTGGAGCGGAACGTCTCCCCTTGCGCCGCAAGGGATTCGCGCACGGCGGCGTAGTCGTAGACCTCGCCGTTGAAGGTGAGCATGGCGCCGCCGTCGGGGGTGGCCATGGGCTGCGCCGAGGCGGGCGAGAGGTCGACGATGGCGAGGCGTCGGTGCCCGAAGCCGCAGCCCGGGACGACCCTCACGCCGTCGCCGTCGGGGCCGCGGTGCGCGAGGGTGTCGGCCATCGCGCGCAGGAGCGCGGGGTCGGGGGTCTCTCCGTCAGGGAGCGCGATGCCGACGATGCCGCACACGGCGCGCGCCTCGCTACGCGCCCGGGGCGGGGTAGTTCACGCGCTCGCCCACGAGGTAGGTCTTCTTGCCCTGCGACTCGTGGTAGGTGCGAATGAGGATCTCGCCCAGCAGCCCCATCAACAGGAACTGCACGCCCAGCGAGAAGAGGAACACCGCGAGGAGCAGCAGGGTGTTGCCCTGGAGCCACACGCCGGGGGAGCCCAGCAGGTGCTCCTTCACGAACTGCGCGACGAAGACGGTGCCCGAGAGCGAGCCCAGGAGGCACAGCAGAAACGCGGGCTTGCCGAAGAAATAAATCGGCTTGGTGGCGTAGCCCCCGAGGAAGGTCACGGTGAGCAGGTCGAGCAGGACCTTGAACACCCGGTTGATCCCGTACTTGCTCTTGCCCGCGACGCGGGCGTGGTGGGTCACCACCATCTCGGTGACGCGCGCGCCGGCCCAGCTCGCGTAGATCGGGATGAAGCGGTGCATCTCGCCGTAGAGCCCGTAGGGCTCGAGCACCCAGCGGCGGTAGGCCTTGAGGGTGCAGCCGTAGTCGTGGATGCGCACGCCCGTCACGCGCCCGATGAGCGCGTTGGCGACCATCGAGGGCAGGCGGCGGGAGACGGCCTTGTCCTTGCGGTCGCGGCGCCAGCCCGAGACCACGTCGAAGCCCCGGTCGAGCTCAGCGAGGAGCCGCGGGATGTCGGTCGGGTCGTTCTGCAGGTCGGCGTCGAGGGGCACGATGATGGGCGCGCGGCTCTCGTCGATGCCCGCGGCGATGGCGGCGGTCTGGCCGAAGTTGCGGCGAAAGCGCACCACCCGCATCCACGCGCGGGTGGCCGCGGCGTCTTTCAGCAGCGCGAAGGATCGGTCGCGGGAGCCGTCGTCGACGAGCACCACCTCCGCGGGCTGGGGCAGCGCGGGGAGCGCGGCGTCGAGGGCAGAGAACAGCGCGGGCAGCGACTCCTCCTCGTTGAAGACGGGGATCACCAGGCTCACCGCGGGCAGGGGCGACTCACTCGGCACGGCGCGGGCGCTGATAGCACATGCGACGGACGAATAGGGCCCCGCACCGCGCGAGGCGCTCGGAAAACTGCGCACCTTCTTTCACAGCGCCGGGCGCGGCGTGAAAGTGTCTCGTCCCTTCCATGAAGCTCCTGGTCGCCGAAGACGACCGCCTCACCCGGATCATGCTCACGAAGACCCTGGCCCACTGGGGCTACGAGGTCCTCGCGTGCGAAGACGGCGCCGAGGCCCTGCGGCTCGCGCGGGAGAGCGGCGCGCGCATCGTGCTCAGCGACTGGGCGATGCCCGGCCTCGACGGCCCCACCCTCTGCGCGCGGCTGCGTGAGGAGCCCACGTACGTGTACGTGATCCTGCTGAGCGCGCACCGCGACCCGGAGTTCGTGGTGGCAGGCCTCGACGCGGGGGCCGACGACTTCGTGGGCAAGCCCTTCTCCGCCGCGGAGCTCCGCGCGCGCATCGCCGTGGGCCGCCGGGTGCTGGCGCTGCAGGACGAGCTCGCCGCCCGCAACGCCGCGCTCACCCTGGCCAACGAGCGACTGGCGCGCATCGCGAGCACCGACGCGCTGCTCGACGTGGGCAACCGACGGAGCTTCGAGGACGCGCTCTCGGCCCGGCACCGCGAGGCGCGGCTGGGGGGCGGCGGGTACGCGGTGATCCTCGCCGACCTCGACCGCTTCAAGGCCGTGAACGACCGCCTCGGGCACCCCGTCGGGGACCGCGCGCTGCGCCACACCGTCGACCGCCTCGCCGACGCCCTGGGCGACCGCGCGCGGCTCTTTCGCTACGGCGGCGAGGAGCTCGTGGCGCTCACCCCCGTCGCCTCGCGCGACGACGCCGGCGCCCTCGCCGAGCGGCTGCGCCTCGCCGTGCGCGAGGCCCCCATGGCGCTCGACGCGGGCCCCCTCGCCCTCACCGTAAGCCTCGGCGTGGCCTTTTACGACGGCCGCGAGGCGGTCACGGCGCAGGTGGTGGTGGACCGCGCCGACCGCGCGCTCTACCGCGCAAAACACGCGGGGCGTGACCGGGTCGCGCAATGGGCGCGCGGCCTCGACGACGAGGCGTAACTTCTGCGGCGGGGGGCGATGGTGCGTCGCTCTGGCGGTCGGTGTATAGGCGTCTCGCGCCCATGAACACGGACCTCTACACGCCTCCCACCGAACCCCCGGGGCTCTTCGACCGCGCGCTGCTCACGCTCATCAACGACGAGCGTGACCTGCCCTTCGTGCACCTCATCCTCGGGTGCCTGAGCTGGGCGGCGGTGGGCGTGGGGCTGTTCTTCTCGGGGCCCTACCTCTGGTACCTCGCGCCCGTGTACCTCGCGGTGTGGGCGCTGGTCTTCCTCGACCGCTTCATCCTGATGCTGCACTGCACGTCGCACCGCATGCTCTTCAAGAAGGAGCACGGGTGGATGAACCAGCTCATCCCCTGGGCGGTGGGTCCCTTCTTCGGCGAGACCCCCGAGACCTACTTCTCGCACCACATGGGGATGCACCACCCCGAGAACAACCTCCACGACGACCTGTCGACGACGATGCCCTACCGCCGCGACAGCCTCGCGGCGTGGCTGCACTACTACTTCTCGTTCCTCTTCACGGGCCTCGCGCGGCTCGCGAAGTATCACCTCGAACACGGCAACCGGAAGATGTTCACCCGCACCGTCGTCGGTGAAGGGATCTTCATCCTCGCGTGCGTGGGCCTCGCGATGCTCAACCCCGGCGCGACCCTCGTGGTCTTCGTGGTGCCGGTGGTCCTCGTGCGGCTGCTGATGATGGCCGGCAACTGGGGGCAGCACGCCTTCGTCGACGGCAGCGACCCCGCGAACGCCTACAAGAACAGCATCACCTGCATCAACACCCGCTACAACAAGCGCTGCTTCAACGACGGCTATCACATCCACCACCACGTGCGCGCCCGCACCCACTGGTCCGAGCTCCCCGCGGAGTTCGAGAGCAACAAGGCGGAGTACGGCCGCCAGGACGCCATCGTGTTCGAGGGCGTGGACTTCTTTCAGGTCTGGATGATGCTCATGCTCAAGCGCTGGGACGCCCTCGCCGACCGCTTCGTGCAGCTCCCCGGCGCGCCCGTGCGCGACCGCACGCAGATCATCGAGTTCCTGCAGTCGCGGGTGCAGCCGATCCCCGCCGCCACGCTCACCGCCGACCCCGCGCCCGCGGAGTGACCCTCACTGGCCCCGCGCGGACCGAAGCCCCCATCCCCGTCCCTTCCCCCGCCTCGGGGGAAGGGTGGAGAACTACGGTCCCAGGAATGGTCCAGTCGACTCGAAACGCATGGGACACACGGCGTTCTCTTCGCTTCGCACGCCCATC
>JBILLI010000134.1:0-13186 GCA_044376155.1 Polyangiales bacterium | reverse complement strand
CCCAGAGATCGCGCGGCAGCAGGCGCTCCAGGAGCAAGATCAGCAACGGGTGCCACGCCGTGCGCAGGTGCAGCGGATCGTCGACGTCGGTCGCGGAGCGGGGCGGCATGAAGCGGCCCCATCGCACGCGCGATGCCACGACACCCGGTCTTGAAATCACTGGGGATTTGTTTCGTCGGGTGGCGAAAACGGGGTGGCGAGGGGTGGCGAAGGGGTGGCGACGTCGCCACCCCCCACGACGTGGTGGAAGGACGCGAGGGTTGGGGCCGCGAGGAGCGCGCGGAGAGGGGCGCGCGAGAGCGACGTGGTGGAAGGGCGCGAGGACAGCGGCCGCGAGGGGCGCGTGGAGAGCGACGTGGTGGAAGAGCGCGAGGGTAGCGGCCGGGTGGGACGCGGGAACGTGACGCCGTGGAAGGACGCGGGGGACGCGGCCGCGAGGGGCGCGGAGGAGGCGCGCGGTCGAAGAACGCGGGGGACGCGGCCGAGAGGCGCGCGGGGGAGCGAGGTGGTGGAAGAACGCGGGGGACGCGGGCGGGCGCGGCCTCGAAGACTCGCCCATCGCGCACGCGAGCGCGGTGCAGCGAGTGTCGCTGGCGTCGGGTCAGGCGCGCAGCCCCACCGGCGCCCCGCGGGTGAGCAGCACCACCGCCGCGAAGTGCAGGGCCGCCCCCACCAGCGTGCAGGCGTGAAAGACCTCGTGGTAGCCGAACACCATGGGCCGCGGGTCGGGACGCTTCGTCGCGTAGGCCACGGCGCCGAGCGAGTACACCACGCCCCCGGCGGCGACCAGCGCGAAGACCGCCGCGGGCAGCGCGCGCCGCACCTCCGGGAGGTAGGGCACGATGGTCCACCCCATCGCGAGGGCCAGCGCCGCGGCGACGGCCTTCGGCGCGCGGATCCACAGCACCGACTGCGCGACCCCCGCGAGCGCCGCCGCCCACACCAGGCGCAGCAACGGGTCGCCGACGCGCACCGGCAGGCCCAGCGCCGCGATGGGCGTGTAGGTGCCCGCGATGAGCACGAAGATCGACGCGTGATCGAGCCGGCGCATCACCGCCCGCCACCGCGCGGACCAGTGCACCCGGTGGTACGTCGCGCTCACCGCGAAGAGCGTCACCAGGCTCAGGCCGAACACCCCCGCGGCCAGCGCCGAACGCCCCGACGGCGCCATCGCCACCAACGCCGCAACGGCCCCCGCCGCGGCCACCGAGGCCCACTGGTGCAGCACGCCTCGCAGCCGGGGCTTCACCGGCGGCGCGGGGTCAACGGTCTCCGACTGGGTCATGCGTACCCTCCTGCGCGGCGGGCGTTGTCACGCCCGAAAAGGTTGTATAGAAACGGTGGCTACTCAACCGTAGGTTACTCGAACGTAGGGAGCGTCGTCAACGTGCCGAAGAAGCAGCGCCTCACCGCAGCGGAGCGCCGCCTGCAGCTCATGCAGGTCGGCCGGGACGTGTTCGCCGAGGCCGGCTACGAGGCCGCGACGGTGGAGGACGTGGCGCAGCGCGCGGGGGTCTCGAAGCCCATCGTGTACGAGCACTTCGGCTCCAAGGAGGGCCTGCACGCGGCGGTGGTCGCGCGGGAGATGGACGCGCTCGTCGCGGCGGTCACCGCGGGCATCGCGCACGGCGCCGCGCGGGCGCGCTTCGAGGCCGCAGTGGTGGCGTTCCTGACCTACGCGCGGGACGAGCCCGCGGGCTTCGCGGTGCTCACCCGCGACTCGCCGAGCGCGAGCGCGCGGCGGGGGCTCACGCGGGTCATCGACGACCTCGCGCAGCGCGTGGGGGAGGTCTTTCGCAGCGAGTTCGAGCGCGCGGGCTACACCCCCCGCGTCGCGCCGATCTACGCCAACGCGCTCATCGGCATGGTCACGCAGGTGGGCCAGTGGTGGGCCGCGGAGGGCGGCGGGTTCTCCCTCGACCACGTGGCGGGGCACGTCGCGGCGCTGGGCTGGATGGGCCTGCGCCACCTCCCCCGCGCGCCCGCGACGACCCCCGCGAAGCGCCGCCGCCGCGCGTGACGCTCAGCGCACGCGCACGGGGATCGTCGTGAGCGCGGTCCCATCGCAGGCCGAGATGGCGCACGGCGAGCCCGCCACACAGCGGGCGAGCGCAGCGCGCCGAGCGACGTGGTGAAGGCGCGCACGGATCGCGACCGACCAGAACGTGGAGCGCGGCACGGTGGAAGAACGCGGAGGCTGCGGCTGCAAGGGGCGCGTGGAGAGCGACGCGGTGGAGGGGCGCGAGGACAACGGCCGCGAGGGGCGCGGAGAGGGGCGCGGAGGCGGGACGCAAGGGCAGCGGCCGGGAGGAGCGCGGCGGAGTGAGGGGCGCGGCGGCGCACGTTCGCGTCGCCTCGGTGATACGCCCCGACGCGACCGCCGCCACGCTGGCGAAGGAGGATGCCTGGGTGCTCCGCGGCGTGAACCGCAAGGGCCGCAAGCGGGGCTGACGCGCGCTGCGCCTCAGCGCGCGCTGTGCTCAATGACGTGCGCGATGATGGTCGGCGCTTCGACGGGGTGCGCGCGCAACCAGCGCCAGAGCCCACGACGGACCGTGTCTGCGACGAAGGGATCGGCCTCGGGCGAAGTCAGCTTCGCCCGCTGCGCGGTGCCGAACTGCGCGGCGCAGTGCCACAGCGAGACGACGGCGGTAACGCCGGTGCAGGCGGCGTCGGCGCTCAGGTCGCGATCGCCGGAGAGCGCGCCAAGCTCTCGGGCGTATGCGCGGAGGCACTCGCGCAGCCCGCGTCGAAGCCCGGCCACGTGCGTGCCACCCTCGTCATTGATGACGCCGTTCGTGCACCCGAGCACGCGCGCGGTGGAGGAGGCTCTCCATTGGAACGCGATCTCGACGCGCATCCACGGGCCTTCGGCGTCGGCGAGCTCATCGCGCAGGACGATGGGGTCGACGAATGGCGCAGGCTCACCGCTCCCGAGATGCAGGACGTAGTCGGCGACCCCGCCCCGCGCGCAGAAGCGGTGACGCTCGTCGCCGCGTCGTTCGTCGCAGAACGAGAAATCCATTCCGCACACGAGGAACGAGAGTTCGTGAAGGAGCGCTCGGATCATGTCCGCGTCGAAGTCGGTGCGCGAGAAGATCGTCGGGTCGGGCGTGAATCGCATCGCGACGTCGCCGCACCGACCGTCGCTCACCTCCGTCACCGTCTCGACGTGAACGCCGCGCGCGTACGCGATGTGCCAGCGGTGACCCTGGCGCGTGAACCCCACCGTCATCGGCGCGCTCACGGCGTTCACGACCGCGAGCACGTGGTTCCACGGTCCGTAATGGAAGCGGGGCCATCGCCACCGCGCGTGGTACATGCGTTCGAGATCGGACAGGGCGCGCTGCCCGGGATGCGCGAGATCGCCGGGGTCATCGAAGAGGGTCCCATCGGCGTCGCAACGCACCTCCACGGCGCCGTCGCGGCAGAGCGTCACGTCCGCGCGCGCGCATCGCCCGACGAGGTGCGCGTCGACGGCCTGCGCCACGAGAACGATCACGACGTACACAAGCGCTCCCCCGTCATGGACGTTGCCGATGTACATGCCCGGAAGCTTTCGGACCGCATCGAGGCCCTGGAGCACCTCGATGACATCGGGGCCCGTGTACGCGTTGCGTGCGTCATCGTCCATCGCCGCAGAACCCTCCGACCTGCACGGATTCTAACGCTTTCTCGAAGGAGCAGCGACTGCCCAACGCGGCGTGAGCGTGACAGGAACAGACAGGATGGGGACTCCAACGCGTCCCGGCCGCCCATGCCCCCGGTCCCCTCCCGCCCGCGTCCCGGTCGGCCACTGCCCGCGCGGCGCTGCCCTGCCGTCACGCCAGGCGGCCCACGCGGATGCTGTCCGCGCGGCCCGTGCCCTCACCACAGCCTCTGCGCCCCAAGCGGTCACGCCTCGTTCCACCTCCGCCCTCGACGCCCCTGCGGCGTGTCCGCGTCGAGTCCCCCGCGACGCGGCGCATGGACGACCCGGTCGATGCGGTGCCAGACTGCGCGTGTGGGCTACGCGGACCTGAAGAACGATGTGGTCTTTCGCAAGGTGTTCGGGCAGCACCCGCGGGTTCTCGCGGGCCTGTTGAACGATCTGCTGGAGCGCAGCGGCGATCGCGAGATCACGGAGCTGGAGTACCTGCCCGGCGAGCAGGTGCCGCTGGTGCTCGGGCTCAAGCTGTCGATCCTCGACGTGCGGTGCCGCGAACGGGGCGGCGCGACCTTCATCGTCGAGATGCAGGTGCTGCACGTCACCGGCTTTCTCAACCGCGTGGTCTACAACGCCTGCAAGGCCTACGTCGGCGCGCTGAAGAAGGGCGCGACCTACGGCGAGCTCGTCGACGTGGTGGCCGTCTCCATCTGTGACTTCGTGCTCTGGCCCGACGCCGAGCGCGACGCGGCGATGGCCCCGAGAGTCCCGCTGGTGAGCCGCTGGAGCATGGCCGAACAGGCCAGCGGACACCGCTCCCTGGGGCAGGTGCAGTACGTCTTCGTCGAGCTGCCCAAGCTCGGAGACGAGGTCCCCGACAGCACCAACGAACGCTGGGCGGCGCTCTTTGCGCACGCGCAGGATCTGGAGCCCCGTTCCCTCGTCGATGTTCCGCTGACGTCGGCGCAGCGCGAGGCGCTGGAGCTCGCGCGGGAAGAGACTTTCACCCCGGCCGAGCGCGACGCCATCGAGCGATCCCACGAGGAGGTCGACCAGGTGCGACGCACCATCGCCGCCGCCGACGCCAGGACCGAGGCCGAGACCCGGGCGCGCGCGGACGCTGAGGCCAAGGCCGCCGAAGCCGAGTTCAAGGCCACACGCGAAGCCAGCGCACGCGCAGAGGCCGAAGCAAAGGCCGCAGAGGCCGAAGCAAAGGCCGCAGAGGCCGAAGCAAAGGCCGCACGCGAGGCCAGCGCACGCGCAGAGGCGGAGGCATCGGCCGCACGCGAAGCCAGCGCACGCACAGAGGCCGAGGCGCGCATTCGGGAGCTCGAGGCGTTGCTCCGAAAGAAGCACGACGACGCCTGAGCCGTGAGAGGTGCGGCCGACCTCTGCGCTCGGAGCGAGGTGGGGGAAGAGCGCACGTGTAGCGTCCGTGATGAGCGCGCGGGGACGGCCCCCGTGGCGGGACGCGAGGGCAGCGGCCGCGATGGGCGCGCGGAGAGCGCCCTGGTGGAAGAACGCGAGGAACGCGGCCGGGAGGGGCGCGCGGGCGCGAGGTGGTAGAAGAATGCGCGTGGGTCAGCGGTCGAGGCGCGCGCGGATGCGGGCTTGCGCGTCGGTCGGGAGGGTCGCGAGGTACTCCGCGGGGAGCGCGCGGAGGGCCGCGTCGGGGAGCGCGAGCAGGCGGTCGGTCTCGGTCAGCACACGGGCGAGGTCTTCGGGCGCGAGCCCCGCGAGGCGCTGCTCGGGCGCGAGCCCCGCGAGGCGCTGCTCGGGCGCGAGCCCCGCGAGGCGCTGCTCGAGCGGAATGACAGCGAGGAGGTCCATGAGGGCTTGACTGGCGGTCGCTCCGACGAGGGATGTGTCCTTCATGATGGCCTTCCAGCGTGGGTCCTGACTGAGTTGTGTGATGCCCTGGAGAAGACGGTAGTACACGTCCCGCTCGGTGTCATCGAAGCTCCTCGGGGGCTCGGGCGCGGTGATGCACGCGGGGGAGATCGCGTAGAGCAGTCGCTCGCCGGGTGTGGACCACGCCACGCTCGTCTCCACCACCCGCAGTGCGAAGCCCTGAAGCTGACCGACGTGCACGCCGCGCACCTCCGACGCGACGAGCGCGCCGCCGAGCGCCGTGAGCTGCGCGCGAAAGCGCGGCGTGAGCGTGGGCGCCACCACGCGCAACGACATCACCGCGGGGCTGCGCAGGTCCTGGAGCGCCATGTATTGGTAGGCGTAGGAGAGCACCTGCAACGCGTCGGTGCGTTCGAGGTCGTCGGTCGCGCCCTTGAAGTGCAGCAGGTTGTGGTCGCGAAGATCGTCGAGCACGCTGCGCAGGTGCGAAGGCTGCCATTGCGCCTCGGCCGCGCGGCGCACGATCACCGCGTCGATGCGGCGCGGCTCGCGGGTGAGTGTGTATTCCGACAGCACGTCCCAGAGTTCGCGCGGCAGCAGGCGCTCCAGCAGCAGGATCAGCAACGGGTGCCACGCCGTGCGCAGGTGCAGCGGATCGTCGACGTCGGTCGCGGGGCGGGGTGGCATGCGCGGCCCCATCGCACGCGCGGTGCCACGACACCCGGTCTTGAAATCACTGGGGAATTGTTTCGAGGGGTGGCGAAATGGGGGTGGCGAGGGGTGGCGAGGGGGTGGCGTCGACGCCACCCCCCACGACGAGGTGGAAGAACGCGGGGGACGCGGCCGGGAGAGGCGCGCAGAGAGCGGCGTGGTGGAAGGGCGCGAGGGCTGCGGCCGACAGGGACGTGGAGCGCGAGGCCGACGGGCAACCGCGCCTCAGGGCGCGCTCGGGCAACGCACGGGGCGCGGGCCGGGCATGGGCATGCGCGGGTGCGCGGGGTCGAACCACCGCGGGTCGTCGCCGCGGAGCTCGCCCATCGCCGCGAGCTGCGTGCGCAGCGCGTCGCGCAGGGTGGGGGCCGCGTCGACCGCCTCCTCGTCGAGGGCCTCGGTGAGGTGCTCCGCGAGCGGCCCGCGCGCGAGGTAGTCGTTGGTCGCGACGGTGAGCACCTGGTCGTCGGGCAGGGCCGCGCCGTCGCGCCGAAGCGTCACGCGCGTCGCGCCGCCCTCGCAGGTGATCTCCGCGCGCAGGCCCGAGATCGCGAGGGTGCCGCTGCGCCCGCCCGCGTTGCGCGCGAGCACCGCCCGCAGCCCCGCGGCGCGCACACGCACGCGCAGCAGTCGGTTGTCGAAGGGCATCACCGCGTAGAGCGTGCCCTCATCGAGCGCGCCCGCGGGGAGTTCGATGCGCACGCCCCCGGCGTTCATCAGCCCCACGTCGGCGCCCGGCGTGGCCGCGCGCAGGAGGTCGGCGAGGAGGTTCGGCAGGGCGGCCTCTTCGCGGTACCCCGTGCGCACCGCGCCCATCACCCGCACGCCCACCGGGCGCGCCCGGGCCGCGCGCGCGACCTCGAGGTCGGGCGCGAGCACCGTGGCCACGCCCTCGTCGGGACGCACCGTCGCGCCCTCGTACGGCGGCGGCGCACACGTCGCGGGGTCGAGGTCGTCGGCGTCGGTCCCGGCCTCGCCGCAGACGTGTCGCGGGGGGTGGATGCGCCGTGCGACCACCCTTCGGGCGTCGAGGTCGACGGTGAGGTCCACGCGCCCGAACGCGCGCCCGTTGGCGAACGACTCGATCACCGCCGCGCCGCGGACCACGTGCGCCACGCCCTGGTGCGTGTGCCCCGCGACCACCACGTCGACCACGCCCTCGGGCGCCGCGCGGAGCACGCGAAAGAGCTCCTGCTCGGGGTCGCAGCTCGCGAGGTCATCGGGGTCGTCGAAGCGGGTGCAGTGCCCGCCCGCGTGGGCCACCGCCACCACCACGTCGGCCCCAGCCGCGCGCAGGGCCGCGGACTCGGCGCGCAGAGCATCGGCCAACGGGCGCAGCGCGACCCCGCGGGTGTTGCCCGAGCCCACGCCGTGCACCGTCGACTCGGTGCTGAGACCGAGCACCCCGACGCGCACGCCCGCGGCGGTGAGCGTGACCGCGGGGCGCACGTTCTCCCATGCGAGCGCGGCGCCGTGCGGGTCCACGAGGTTCGCGGTGAGCAGCGGGAAGCGGGCCTCGCGCGCGCGGGCCCGCAGGGCGCCCTGCGGATCGGCCTCGCGCCGCTGCGCCGCGAGCGGATCACCCACCGGGCCGTAGTCGAACTCGTGGTTGCCCACGGCCGCGGCCGCGTAGCCCATGGCGTTGTACGCGCGGATCACCGCCGCGCCCTCGTTGAGGTTCGACTCCAGCGTGCCCTGGAACATGTCCCCGGCGTCGAGCAGCAGCACGGCGCCGTCGCCCGCGCGGGCCGCGCGGAGGTTGTTCACGTGCCCGGCGAGCCAGGGGAGCGCGGCGAGGCGGCCGTGAAGGTCACTCGTGCCGACGATCGACAGGGTCACCCGCCGCGGCGCGGAGGGGGCGCGCACCCGGGCGGGCGGGGCGCAGCCGGCGGCGAGGGCGAGGGCGAGGACGAGCGCGCGCATCACGGAGGGGTTCTACCGCCACGTCGGCACCGTCGTCGCGGACGTTGCGTCCCGGGAGAGTGGTCCGCGGGCATCGCGGGAGCGCCGACAGCGGTCGACGCAACGCGGTGGGCCATGTGCTGCTGCGGGTCGAGGGCGACGACGCTCCGGTGGCCGCCGCGCGCGTGAGGCGACGGGGTCAGGGCACGTCGTCGGGGGTGATCCCGAGGCTCAGCGCGCGCACGCGCTCGGCCTGACGGGGCCACGAGAAGCCCCGCGCCCACGCACGTCCCGCCTCGCCCATCACGCGGCGGCGGTCGGGGTCGTCGACGAGGGAGGCGATGGCGTCGGCCACGGCGTCGGCGCGCTCGCCGTCGACGAGCAGTCCCGTGACGCGGTCTTGCACCGCGTCGGGCACGCCGCCGGAGCGCCCGCCGATGACGGGAATGCCCGTGGCGCTGGCCTCGAGAAAGACCATCCCGAAGCCCTCAACGTCGTCGTCGGAGAGGGTGCGGTTGGGGTGCACGAAGAGGTCGGAGACGGCGTAGTACCCCGGCAGCTCGTGGGGCTTCACCGGGCCCACCCAGCGCACGAGGTCATCGAGCCCGAGGGCCGTGCACTGGGCCTTGAGGCAGGCCTCTTCTTCGCCGTCCGAGAGCACGAGGTACGCGAGCTCGGGGCGGGTCGCGCGGAGCGACGCGAGGGCGTCGAGGACCTTGTCGTGGCCCTTGCGGCGGGTGAGCCTGCCCACGGTGAGCAGCACGGTCTTGCCGTGGAGGCCCCAGCGGGCGCGGAGGTCGGCGACGTCGATCGGCCCGGCGAAGCGCGCGGCGTCGACGGCGGGGTTCACCACGTGGGTCTTGTCGTGGGGGGAGCCCGCGAGGGTGGCGCGGCCGAGGGTAAAGCCGCTGTTGGCGAAGACCGCGCGGGCGTGGCGAAAGACCTCGGGCATGAGGCGCTTCTTCACGGGGTAGCGCATGAAGATGGAGACGTCCTCGCCGTGGACCCACACGGTGTACGGGATGCCCAGCGCGCGGTGCACCGCGAGGCCCACGAGGCCCTCGGGGATGACCCGCCCGCAGTGGAGCACCTCGATGCGCTCGCGCACGCACACGCGCAGGGTCGCGGCGAGCATGGCGGCGTACATCTTCGCGCTCTCGGGCTTCATCCACGGCACGCGCTCGTTGGCGAAGCGCGTGACGGGCATCGGGTAGCTCGCGTCGAGCTCGGGGTGGCGGTCGCCGCCGCCGGCGATGATGTGCACGGCGTCGCCGGGGTGAAAATGCCGGCCGTAGAGGTTGTCGAAGAGCTGCGCGGAGCCGCCGATTTCGGGCGGCCACACCTCGCTCAGCAGGGCGTGTCGCATCGCAGGGACGGGCTTGTAGCAGCATTCACCGCGACGCGGGGAGGGCAATGGCGGTCGGCCCCGACGCGACGGCGTCAGAGCCCCGTCGGCCGCGGCGCGGTCAGCGCGAGGCGTCCCACGCGCGCGCGAACCCGCCTCGGAAGAGGTACCGCGGAAAGGTCACCCACTGCTCCGTGAAGACGCGCGCCGCCGCGTCCAGCGGACCGTCGAAGGGGATGGGCTTCTCGCCCTCGCGCGCGTGGCCGCGGTGCTGCGCGTGCATCGCGAAGGCGCACATCAAGAGGCCCCCGAACGCGCTCGTGGCGCCCATCCACGGCGCGGTGAGCACCGCGAGCGTGCCGGCGTGAAAGACGGGCACCGTGATCGCGTGGATCAGCAGGTTCTGCCGGTCGCGGTGGTTGTGGGGGTAGTTCGCCCACTGCCAGGCGACGAGGTCGTTGCGCATGCGCGATGAAGTACCTCACCCGGGCGTCCCGTGCGGGGTCAAAGGCAAGGGCGCGGGTGTCGACGGCGCTCAGCGCAGCAGCCGCGCGCCCGCCCGCGCGGGGTCGAGCGCGCCGCGGTCGACGGCGGCGTTCATCGCGCGCATCGCCCCGGCCGACACGGTGCCCTCAAGCGCCGCCAGGGCCCGGATCACGTCGGGGCGCTCCCGCGCGAGGCGCTCGCTCGCCAGCACCAGCGCGTCGTACGGGGGGATCACCCGACGGTCGTCGTCGCACACCACCAGCCCGAACCCGTCGATGCGTCCGTCGGTCGAGAACGCGGTGATCGCGTCGACCTGGCCGCTGCGCGCGGCCTCGTACATGAGCGACGGGTCCATCGCGCGCTGGGTGCGAAAGCGCGCGCCGTAGCCCTCGGTGATCGCGCGCCACTCGGGCCGCTGAAAGATCTCGTAGTCACCGCCCACCGAGAGCGACGCCGAGGCCCGCGCGAGGTCGGTGATGGTGCGGATGCGGTGCGCCGCCGCCGCCGCGGGCCGCACCGCGAGGGCGTAGGTGTTCTCGAAGCCCAGCGCGGCCACCACGACCACGCGGTGCTCCCGGGCGAGCGCGCGGGTGAGCTCGGCCCGCATCGCCGTGCGGTCGCGCGGCGGCGCGCCGCGGTGGAGCACCGAGGTCCACAGCGTGCCCGAGTAGTCGACGTAGACGTCGATCTGCCCCGCGCGCAGGGCGTCGAAGACCACCGCGGACCCGAGCGACTCGAGCACGCGCGTGCGCGCCCCGGTGCGCCGCTCGACCTGCGCCGCCAGCGCCCGCGCCAGGATGTACTGCTCCGTGAAGGTCTTGGCCCCGAGGGTCAGCGCGCGCGACGCACCCCGCTCGGCGCGAGAGGCCAGGGTGATGGCCGCGGCCGACGCGAGCGCGAGCGTGAGCCCCGCGGCGGCGACCACCATCCCGCGACGGCGCCGCGCGACGCCGCGCTCGGCGAGGTGGATGACCCCGTCGAGCGTCAGGGCCAGCAGCGCCGAGGCCGCGCATCCCAGGAGCACCGACGCGGTCTGGCGGGTCTGCAGGCCCGCGAAGATGTAGTCCCCGAGGCTCGACGCGCCCACGGGGGTCGAGAGCGTCGCGGTGCCCACCGTCCACACGGCCGCGGTGCGCAGCCCGGCGATGAGCACCGGCAGCGCCAGGGGCAGCTCGACGCGCGCCAGCCGCTGCGCGGGGGTCATGCCGACACCGTCGGCGGCCTCGAGCACGGCGGGGTCGACGCCCCGAAGACCCGTGACGGTGTTCCGCAGGATCGGGAGCACCGAGTAGAGCGTGAGCGCCATCACGGCCGGGCGGTAGCCGATGGCCGGCAGCCCGAGCGCCGCCAGCAGCGGCACCATGAACGCCAGCAGCGCCAGGCTCGGCACGGTCTGCAGCACCCCCGTCACCGCGAACACCGCGGCCGAGGCGCGCGGACGACGCGCGATCCACACGCCCAGCGGCACGCTCACGCCCGCCCCCACCGCGAGCGCGGTGAGTGAGAGCGCGACGTGCGCCGCGAGGCGCTCGGGCAGGGCGGTCCACAAGGGGTTCACGGCGCGTCACCGCGCGCGATGCGGGCGCGCAGGGCCTCGGCGTGGCGCATGGGCGCGGCCATCAGCGAGGCCACGGTGTCGTCGGCGGGGCGCGTGGCGAGCGCGTGCGCGGAGCCCACCTGCACGAGCGCACCGTCTCGCATGACGGCGATGCGGTCGCCGAGGAGCACGGCCTCGGAGACGTCGTGCGTGACGAACACGGCGGTGACCCCGAGGGCGCGCTGGATCTCGGCGAAGCGGACCTGGAGGGTCTCGCGAGTGATGGCGTCGAGGGCGCCGAAGGGCTCGTCGAGGAGCACCACCGGCGCCTCGGCGGCGAGCGCGCGGGCGACGGCGACGCGCTGGGCCTGCCCCCCGGAGAGCTCGTGCGGCAGGCGGTGGCGCATAACCGCGGGGTCGAGCTCGACGAGGGCGAGCAGGTCGTCGACCCGCGCGGAGATCCGTCGGGCGTCCCACCCGAGCAGCGATGGTGTCGCGCCGATGTTCTCGGCCACCGTCCAGTGCGGAAAGAGCCCCGACCGCTGGAACACGTACCCGATCCCGCGCCGCAGGGTCGGCGCGTCGAGCGCGCGCACCTCGCGCCCGTCGACGCGCACCTCACCCGAGGTCACCTCGATGAGCCGGTTGATCAGCCGCAGCAGGGTCGACTTGCCCGACCCCGAGCCGCCCAGGACGCAGAGCATCTCAGCCCGCGCGACGGTGAGCGAGACGTCCCGCACGGCGTCGCGGTCGCCGAAGCGCTTGCAGACCGCGCGCAGCTCGATCACGCCGGCTGCGCTCCCCGACGGACCGCCTCGACGCGGGCGCGCGGCGCGCTCATCGACGGCGCCGCCTGGGCTCCTCGGCCACCGACGCGAGCTTGCGCACGCGGCAGAGAAAGAAGCCGTCCATCACCGCGTCGGGGAGGATCCGCGCGGCCCGCGACACCCGCGGATCGAAGTCATCACCCTCCCACGACGTGAGCCCGGGCTCGTGCGCCACGGGCAACGTGAGCTCCTCGACCTCCACCGCCTCGCCGTGCTCCGCGAGGAGCCCGTGCAGCACCGCCTCGTTCTCCTCGGGCGCGAAGGAGCAGGTGCAGTACACCATCACCCCGCCCGGCTTCAGCGCCGCGAAGCCCGAGCGGATCAGCCTCGCCTGCTTGCGCGCGGCCTCTTGCACCTTGCGCACGCGCCAGTGCGCCATGCTCTTCGCGTCGCGTTGGTCGAAGCGCGCCTCAGAGCTGCACGGCGCGTCGAGCAGCACCCGGTCGAAGCGCTCGGGCACCAGCGCGCCCACGTCGGCGCCGTCCTTCGCGTAGGTCTTCGCGAGGGTCACCCCCATGCGGGCGAGCGTCGCGCGCAGGCGAAAGAAGCGGTCGCGCACGGGCTCCACGGCCGAGAGGGCGCCCTCGTTGCGCATCTCCGCCGCGAGCAGCGTGGTCTTTCCCCCGGGCGCGGCGGCGAGGTCGAGCACGGAGTCACCCGGCGCGGCCCCGAGCGCGAGCGCGGCCACCATGCTGCTCGGTGACTGTACGTACACCCGTCCGTCGCCCGCCGCGGGGTGCGCCGTGAGCAACGCGCGCTCCGCCGCGGGGACGGTGAACCCGCACGCGTACCAGGGCAGCGCGGTGAGGGAGATCCCCGCGCGGGTGAGCTCGTCGACCACCGCGGGCACCTCCGCGCGCAGGGGGTTCACCCGGAACCCC
>JBILLI010000776.1:0-3636 GCA_044376155.1 Polyangiales bacterium | reverse complement strand
CCTCCTTCGTCGCGAAGTGCAGGTACAGCGCCTGCCGGGAGACCCCCGCGGCCTGCGCCACCTCGTCCATCGACGCCTTGCGAAAGCCCCAGCGCAGGAACACCCCCAGCGCCGCCTCCTCCAGCCTTCGCCGCCGCTCGTCGCCCGCCTCCACCATCGCCGACGAACTTGACAACCTGCACCCATCTTGTCAACCCCGTCTTGACAGCCCCGGGCCCGTGGCTAGGGTGCGCCCCGTGAGCGACGCCCTCCCCGCCCCGACGCCTCGCGCGGCCCGCCTCGCCGCGCTGCTGCTGGTGGGCGGGCTGATGTTCGGCGCGTGGCGCGCGGGGCTCCTCGGGGCCTTCAGCGACCCGGCGCGGGCGCGAGCGGCGGTGCTGGGCATGGGCGCGCTGGGGCAGGTGGGCTTCGTGCTCGCCTACGCGGCGCTGCAGCCCTTCGGGGTGCCGGGCACGGCGTTCATCCTCGCGGCGGCGCTGATCTGGCCGTGGCCCGTGGCCTTCGGGCTCTCCATGGCGGGCACCATGGCGGCGAGCGTGGTGGGCTTCGCCTTCGCGCGCTTCGTGGCCCGCGACTGGGTGGCGGCCCGCATCCCTGCGCGCTTTCACGCCTACGACGAGGCGCTGGCGCGGCGGGGCTTCGCCACGGTGTTCACCCTGCGCCTGATCTTCTGGATGCCCCCGATGCTGCACGCCTTCTTCGGCGTCTCGCGGGTGCCCTTCTGGACCCACTTCTGGGCCTCGGCGCTGGGCTACGTCCCCCCGCTGCTGGCCACGGCGTATTTCGGCGAGCGGGCGATGCGCCTCGCGCGCGAGGTGCCCGCGGGCGTGTGGGTCGGCGCCACGGCGGCGACGCTCGTGGTCGGGGTCTGGTACGCGCGGCGTCGCTGGCGCCGCGCAGGAGCGATGACCGATGCCATTGAATGACGACACGCGGCGCGTGGGGCGGCGCACCGAGCGGGTGCGGGCCTCGACGCAGTTCTCCGACGGGCGCTTTCGCAACCCCTCGGGCGCCACCCCCGGGCTGCAGGGCCCCTCGCTCCCGTTGATGGGCGAGTTCTTCTTCAAGCGCGGCCGCCGCGAACCCGCGCGCCCGCTGCCCGCGCGAGACCCGCGCGGAGATTGGTCACGCCCGGTGGAGACGGGCCTGCGCGCCACGTGGCTCGGGCACAGCACCGTGCTGCTGGAGATCGACGGACGTCGCGTGCTCACCGACCCGGTCTTCGCCGAGCGGGTGTCGCCTGTGTCGTTCGCGGGGCCGAAGCGCTTTCACCCCGCGCCCGTGCCCGTCGAGGCGCTGCCCGCGCTCGACGCGGTGCTGCTCTCGCACGACCACTTCGACCACCTGTGTCGCGAGACCATGACCGCCCTCGCGAAGCGCCGCGTGCCCGTGGTCACGGCGCTGGGGGTGGGCGCGCACCTGGAGTCCTTCGGGGTCGATCCCGCGGTGGTCACCGAGCTCGACTGGGGCGAGTCGGCGGAGGTGGGCGGGCTGCGCTTCACGGCCACGCCCTCGCAGCACTTCTCGGGGCGCGGGCTCACCAGCCGCGACCGCACGCTGTGGGCGTCGTGGGTGGTGCAGGGCGCGCGGCACAAGGTGTTCTTCTCGGGTGACACCGGGCTCACGCCGTCCTTCGCCGACATCGGGCGCGCGCACGGCCCCTTCGACCTCGTGATGCTCGAAGTGGGCGCGTTTCACCCCGCGTGGGGGACCATTCACCTTGGTCCCGAGAACGCGCTCACGGTCCTCGAGATGCTCGGCGGGGGCACCCTGCTGCCGGTGCACTGGGGCACCTTCAACCTCGCGCTGCACGACTGGGACGAGCCCGCCGAGACCCTCGTGGCCCTCGCGCCGTCGCGGGGCGCGCGGGTGATCACGCCCCCCGTGGGCCTCGCCGTGGAGCCCGCCCGCGTCGAGGGCGTCACCCCGTGGTGGCGGGATTTCGCACCGTAGGGGATCGTCCGGGTCATGCACGCCCGGTACGTCTCGCTCGCGGCCCTGCTCACGCTCCACCTCGCGCACGCGCCCACGCTCTCGGCCTGCGCGCCCGCGCCGCGGGAGGGCGAGACCGTGGCCATCGCCGACGAGGAGGCCCTGATCGTTCATGACCCCGTCGCAGGGGTGGAGCACTTCATTCGTCGCGCGGCGTTTCGCACGGCGGCGCGGGAGTTCGGCTTTCTCGTGCCGACGCCCGCGGTGCCCACGCTCACCGAGGCGCCGGCGTGGCTCTTCGAGCGCATCACCGCGCACATCGCCCCGCGGGTGGAGCACCGCACGCGCTACGTCGGGGTCACCGTCGCGTCGTGCTGCCTCGCGCCCTTTCTGCTCACGGCGCGCACCGAGCGGTCGAGCATCGCGGCCTCGGCGGCGCCACCGGTGGAGCTCCTCTCCACGCAGCGGGTGGCGGGCTACGACGCCGCGGTGCTCCGCGCGAGCGACGCCGACGCCCTCTCCCGCTGGCTCGCGGGCCACGGGTACGCCAACAGCCCCGAGCTCCGCGACTGGCTCGCGCCGTATGTGTCTCAGCGCTGGATCGTGACGGCGTTTCGCGTCGCCAAGGCCGACGCCAACGACCCGCTGGCCGGCACCGCGAACGTGCGCATGACCTTCGCCACGCCCCGCGCGGTGTACCCCTACCGCGAGCCCGCCAGCCAGCGCGTCGCCGTCGGACCGCGCCGCCTGCGCGTGCATGTCCTTGCGCCGCAGCGGGTTCAGGGCACCGTGGGGGAGTCAGGGCCGCGCTTCCCCGGGGCCGTGACCTGGTCGCGCCCGGAGGAGAATTGGGGTGACCTGCTCGGTGATGCCCTGCCCGCGGCGGCGACGCGGGGGAGGCTCTGGCTCACGTCGTTTGACGACACCAGCGCGCCGCGGCCGGGCACCGACGACGTGTGGTTCCAGCCCGACCGCGCGCAGTCGGAGGTGATCCCCGAGCCCGTGATCCGTTGGCGGGACGAGCGGGTGCCGGTGCCCGTGGACCTGCTCGCGGTCGTGGGCGTGGGCGGGTGGTGGTGGTCCCGTCGGCGGCGGCGCGCGGCGGGTGTGAGATCCACACCGGCGCCGTGACGGGGTATCGTGCGCGCCCTCCCTCACCCAGAGACGGTGCACCGATGTCACAATGGAATGAAGACCAGCTCCCGCACCTCGCCGACATCCTCATGGCCGCGGCGGGGGCCGACCAGGAGACCCTGGCGACCGAGACCAGCGCGGTGCGCAAGATCCTGAAGGAGCTTCAGGGCGCGAAGGTCTCGTCTGAGATCGACGCGCGCGTGCGCGCCTTCTCTCCCAAGGGCTTCGACCTCGCGGCGGCGGCCGCGGGTCTGGGCAAGCTCGACGAGTCCTCGCGTCGCGCGTTGCTCGCGCTGGTGGCGCGGGTCACCGAGAGCGACGACGTGCACGACCTCGCGGAGTCAGACTTCATCGTGCGCGTCGCCAAGGCCATCGGCGCCACGCCCGGGGAGTACCAGGGGCTCACCGTGGAGCTGCTCCCGAGCACGCCCCCGCCGCTGCCGCCCAAGGCCTGAGCGCCCTCCCCCTTCAGCATCGACTTCGCGCTCCTTTCGCCCCCTCCGCGCGACCGCGCGCCCTCCCCCACGCTGTGGGCATCGCGCGGGACACATCTCCAAAAACCGCTTGTTC
>JBILLI010001029.1:0-13195 GCA_044376155.1 Polyangiales bacterium | reverse complement strand
ACGAGAAAACGAGCGCGTCTCATGCGTTGAGGCGAGTGGACTCGTCTTGTCTCATGACAACTACGTGGTCAACCCACCTTGAAAGGGATCGTTGCACGGACAGGGCGAGTGGACGGCGACGCGGCAGGGGCCCACACGCTCAACGGCGAGGATGCCCGGATCGTGACGTACCTCGACTCACACGAGACCCATGAGTCACCTCGCACCGGTTGCTGTCGTTGGCCGACCTGTTCGTTCCCCGAAAATCGGTCAGCGGATCTCTCGATAGGTGCCCTCAAACGGAACGGCAGCCTGGACAATGGTCGCGATCGAGACGATCTGGCAGCGTTCGTTGCACGACACCGTCCCCGACACCCTAGACCCCTGCAGGAGAAGACCGCTCGCGACCGGACCCTGCCAACGCACAGCCGGAACGGGGTCCGGGTTCACCCCGGTCCGTGGCCGGTGGAGCAAACCGGTGATGGTCACGACACTGTCAGGTTGCCCGATCCGGCGGTCAGCCTCGATGTGGCGATAACTGCTGGTGACGGTATGGATCGCCGAAACCAACAAGGGGCCAACCGGGTTGCCCTCCGAAGGCTTGCCCACTCGGGCGGTACTGCCGAAGGACAAGTCGACACCTGCGTCGTCGGTGTCGTCGAAGTTGTCAAAGTCGCAACCAACAAGTTCGCAGATACCGTCGACCATGGCGACCATAGCCCGCGCGCTGCCGCGGAATACCGTACCGTCGACCCGCAAGCGAAGCGTGCCGGGCTCCGCCACGCGCAGCGCAACAGCCCCCTGCTGGAGCCCCCTCTCAACCTGAAACCAACAGCTTTGAACGGCAACAGCGGCAGGCGGTGATGACGCAATGGCCGTGGGTTTCAATAGCACGCCGTCACCGCTGGCGACGAAGAATGTGCATCGGTCGAGAACCAATCCACTTGCAACGCCCTCGACGAGCAGAGCCGCGGATCTTGCCCCAGAAGACTTGGCCGTGATCCCGCCGGTGGCGTCGAAGGCCACCCGGGTCACCCGCAATCGAACATCCGGCCCCAGGCGCAGGAGCGGGAACACCTCCGCCGACAACCGCTGTCGTGAGAACGTAGCCGGGACGATGGCGTCGCCCCGCGGGTGCCTGCCTTCGAGGATCACCTCCATACCCGTCGGTCCAGATGCATCCAGGACAAAGGTCTCTGACAGACGATAGGGTCCCAACAGTCGCAACGGGACTCGCGCACGTCCTCCCTCGAAGCGCGCCCGCAGACACGAGAACGCCGCGGCGAGGGCGCCGTCGACGTCTGAGTCGACATCCCACCACTCAGGACGCACCGCATCGATCGGTCCCAACAATCGAACGCGAGCGCCTTGCCCGAGGTGAAACCGAGGTTCGATGGCCAGGTCTACCGTCCCGAGGACCGTCAACGTGACGCCAGGATCAATCCGGAGGACAGCCCCCGGCCCCATCCAGAGGTCAAAGCGCTCGTCGATCTCCACATCGCGATGCACGACAGCCGAGCGGCCGATGTACAGCGTGCACGGACCCGCGACCGGCGCCGAGCTCAGTGCCGCCACGAGGTGGCTAGCAAAGTCCTGCCGACCGGGGACGCCGACCGTCCCATCCATGACGTTGATGAAGCGGTCCGAGAAGCTCATGGGTGCGGCGCCTGCGTGTAAGCGTTCACGGGTCACCAACCCATCGATCGTTCCTGCTACCGCGGGCTGAAGCCCACGGCAGCCAAGGGAAAGCCCGCTGCGCGGGCTGACACTCACTGTCCCGTCCGACTCGCTGGAGAGGGAGCCCGCAGAGCGGGCTTTCCCTTGGCTGCCGTGGGCTTCAACCCGCGGTAGCAGGAACGCGTGACGCCCTTGGGACCCGTGAACGGTTACGCCTGCGTGAGCCAGGGCAGTTCGGTCGGCCGAAGCACTTGATTCAAACGCCATTCAGGAGGGATCGTTCGCCCCCGGAGCCAATCTCCGGGCCGTGCGACAGCCTCGGGTGGAAACCAGGTCGCCAGGCTCGGCGACGCCTGATAGAACGTGGTCCCGACGTTCGCGATGCGTGAGGCAGTGTTCGCACGTACGGCGTATCGCATGAACACGCACGCCTCCAGCAACAGCGGCGTATCGCCGCCGGGCCAAACGAGCGAAGGCGGACGAAAGAAGCGGAAACTCTCTCCTGCATCACCGCGCCGGAACGCCGACGCGTCCGGGATCTGCAAGAGGTTCACGTCCCCCGCGCCAACATTGAGGAGGCTCACCGCGCCGGCCGCCCGAGCACGCGCGGTCCCCAGAAGCCACCAACTCTGCGAGTCGCAATGCATCATGGTCAGATGGGGCGGCGGTCCTCGGTCCTCGGCATCGAGCCAGACATCCTGGCCGTCGGGCACCGCGACCCAGTCCGCGCGCGAGGGCCGAGGGCCCTCGCTCCCGTGAAACGACACCGCCCGCGCCAGCAGCGAAGCCCCCCGCACGATCACGCCGGCACGGTAATCGATGAAGCCGTCAAAGCCCTTCCTCTCGTTCTGCACCCTTCCCCCCGCAAGTTCGACCATCGCATCACCGGCCAGGTCGACGCGGAGCGCATACAGCGAGCTCCGGTCGGGCACTCCGATCGAGAAGTGCGTGTCGAAGGCAGTGTCACGAAACACGTACCGCCGCCCGGGTCTCACCGGGCCGCGGGCAGGCACCGTGACGTTCGCGAGCGCGATCTTCCCGCCGTCGACGAGGATCCCGTCGCGCAACGCGAACGCTTCGAGCACCTCGCTAGAGACCGGCCCGGTGAACGGCGCAGGCCCGGTGCTGCCCAAGGAGCTCTGCGGAGGGCGGCGGTTCCTCCGGACGGTCACGCATGAATCCAGCGCGCCGACGACCCCGCTCCGGTCCAGCGACACGAACCGCCAGGGCGGCTCACGACCCGGCTCCTCGTCCTCTTCGATCAGGATCGCGTGGCGCACGTCGCGAGGTGCGTCGCGCCGCGTCGCCTCCTCCCCACGGAGCAGAAAGTTGGCGGCCACCGGTTCCACCTTGAAGCTCGCGCCCTCTATCTCCAGGCTGACCCCTGGCTCGACCCGCAGGAGGGCCGAACGATCCTCCTCGGGTGCCGCCGCGTCCTCCGCCGCCCCGTTCACCACGCGCACGTTGGTCCGCGGGAAGCGCACGAGGCCGAAGCCGACGCCGCGCGTTTGCACGTCGCCATCGCCGGAGAGAAAAAGCGCCCCGCGACCATTGGCGTCGGCGGTCCCGCGGAGCGTATCGTTGAGCCCATAGGCCCCCTGGCAGACCACCGTCAAGGGAAGGAGGCTCTCGTCCCCGTACATCCGGTCGCGGCACGCGGCGTCGAGACACGCCTGCATCGCCCTGGCGTTGGCCGAACCGTTGTTGACAATGCTATTGCCCTCGGTTCGCGCGTCAAACCACTCCGGCCGGATCGCCTCCATTCGCCGACTCTCGATGCGCACCAGCGCGGACTCGGGCGCGAACGCGGCGTCCTCCAAGGCGAAGCGCAGTTGGGCTTCGTTGGGTCGCCCCACAGTCCGCATACCCTGCGCCCAGAATCGCCGCACGTCGGGCAGCGAGAAGATTTTTGTCGCCTCCGCGCGGATCTGCCCGCGGATGATCAACGCCACGTTGGGGCCAAGCTCGAGGGTCGCCCCGCGGGCGAACCAGAGCGTGTGGCGCTCAGGGAACACCAACACGCGCCGAGACCCGATACGTGGCTGTAGAACTCCGTCGACGACGGGGTTGTCTGTCAGAGCGTCGAACTGAATAGGATACTCTTCGGGTGCAAAGTAGATGTAGCTCGGCTCGGTCCGAGTAACTCCGGCCACGATGGCGTCAAGCACTCGTAGGGCGAGAGGCCGGCTGACATTCCCGCGCTGCACTCGTTCGAAAACGTTGTAGAATTCCTCACCGAACTCGCCCATGAACCCTCCAGTCTACTCGGAGCTCAGCAGAATCATGGATCCGTTGTCCACCAGAGGGCGAACTACATGCTCTTGCAGTGCAGACATCATGGCGTTACTTCCACCAAGAAGGACCCAGAACCTTGCCTCCGGGTAGTCCCAATAGCAGGCTTCTTCCGAGTTGTGAAAGACGACGTCATCAAAGCCATCTCCGTTGAGATCACCGGGGCTTACTCTCCCGCCGCCCAACTCAGCGCAGCGGTTCGTTCCACCCGTGATCTCTTGACGCACGCGATCGACTGAGCCCTCCTGCGACCATCGAATCCACACTCTGCCGTAGGATTCTGCCGCTTCCTCGTTTGGACCGTAGCCACACTCCGCGCAGGATGTGATAAGCTCCGGCAGACCATCACCGTTGAGATCAGGCGGTGAGAGGAAGTACCTCACCCACACTGCAGTCCGCATGCGTGGCACTGCTTCGAAGATCGAGGGAGCCCGCCGATACTGTCCGGTTCGCGTGCTCTCGTAGATCACGGGATCAAACCTGTCGACCTTGATGAAGTCGTGCCTCCGATCACCATTGAGGTCTCCGACAGCATCGATCACCCCCAGAGCAGCGATGTTCTCGACACCCTCGATGCGCATTGGAACATCGGGCGTCAACGTGGCTCCGTTCGCGTCGCCACGAACCAACTCATACCGTCGCGTTGATCCATTGCTCACATGGTATTCGACGAGAACGTCGCCGTACCCATCATCATTGACATCCGCAACTGTCCTCCACCCCGGTACTGAGGGCCAGTCGGGGGGCTCTTGAACACTCGAAACAAACTGCTTTGAGTTCTCAAGCGAAATTCCAACGGGGCTCCCATAAAGCATGGTGAGACGATTCGGCTCGCCGACACGACCATCCTCGCAGAACACATCACTATAGCCGTCGCCATTCACATCAATGACGCCCCGACAGCCGAAACTCCCAAAACGCGACTCCCAGCCCGAATGCTGCAATCCGCCGGACGAGCCATAGAGCACCGCGAGACGGCCTTCCCGCCTACCTGTTGACTGATCTACAGGATATACACTCGAAATGACATCTCGCAGACCATCGCCATTGAAGTCTCCAGAACAGACATTTCCCACGCCCTCCAGCATGACATCTGAGTACGACTCCGCACTGAAGTTCGCAGTGCCCCAGTAAGTGCGCAACGCACCAAGGTACCCCTGCTGCGTTCGATCTCGCGATATCATCGCCTCAACCAGATCATCATACCCGTCGCCGTTGACATCCTGAATCGTGCCCCACGCCGTGTCCCGCGGCGCGTCGCGGCGCCGGACGCCGAACTCCCACGTGAATGACGTCTCACGCCCGAGGCGCTCACCCTGCATCCCGCGCGCGCGCCAGAAGACGATGCCTGGTGGCAGCTCCTGCGCGGAGCGCCCACGGTCACCCGTTGCTTCAAAGGTCGTGATTCGCTGGGTGCAGCAGCGGTCCCGGCACAGCTCCACTCGTGCACCCGTGACACCGGGAGGAAGGCGCCATTGCAGCGTCGGCCGTCGCGACGTGACCCGCATGGGCGACATCGGGAACACCAGCCGCGGCGGCGCGATGCTTGGGTCGCCGTCCTGCGAGGGAGGACAGTTCGCGCGCGACTGGCGCGGGTTGCGCACGCCGGTGAAGGTGATCACATCGCTCATCAGGGGGACCGGACGGCCCGTTCGAGCGTCCGTCCCGACATCAAAAGGAGTCACGACGTCCCCGGCGGGCGCCGCGTCGATGCCCGCCGCAGCGTCGCGCATCGGTCGATCGCGCGGGATCGGCGTGTCGCGGACGAAGTCGCCGAACTCCTCGCGGGAGCCCGTATCGTCGATGAGGTCATCGGGCGGTGGCCGGTCCTCGTCGGCGCTGACAGTGTCCATCGCCGATACAGCGTCGGGCGCGTCGGAGGCGTCGGAGACCGATTCCGACCTCCGCGCGCATCCAAGGGTCAGCAGGGTCACGAAGCAGAGGACGAGCGCCTGAAGGCCGAACACGATGGTCCGCGCCGTGATGCCCGGGCGCGTGCTCAGGAATTCCGGTCGATTCGTGGAGCCAGGCCCGAACCAGTTGGACAGCACCACGCTCTGGGCGGCGCCGGTCCCCACGAACATACCAGCTCCCAGGCTCGACCCGACGACGCAAAGCGTCGCGTCGGGCCCGAGCTGCGTCGCGGCGGTGGTGGACGGCGCGGGGTTCGTGTACTGCCGCCGCCCCCAATAGACGCTTCGCGTGGGACCTCCCTGCAGGGTACGAGCAGGTTGGTGGAGCGAGCCGAGGATCAGGTTCGCCCGCTCCGGGCGGCGCGGGTGCACCGGACCCGGGGAGACGGTCCCGAAGAATCGACCGCTACGCGACGTGCACCCGATCACCGCGAGCGCCCCGAGCACCAGGTTCGCGCTGCGATCTCCTTCGCGAAATCGGTCCGAGCTGAGGTAGATGTCCTCCCCGCTGGGGGCCTCGAAGCCCGACGCGGTGGCGGCAGCCGCCGTAGGGACTTGGGTCAGCGCGTTGTCGAAGTCGCATGACTCGACAACGGCCATGACTGCAGGCGCGTCGATGAACACGCTCGCCGATCCGCGGAATCTGCTCCTCGCCACGCGCGCCGCCACCGCGTTGAACGCCCGCAACTGCAGCGCGCACGGACGAGGAGTCGCATCGCCATCGCACACGAAGTCGTTGTCTTCAATGTAGAGCCCGAGGAGGTCGCCGCGCCCCTCCGCCCCCTGCTCGAAGGGGACGTTGACGCGGACCTTCGGGGGCATCGTAGGGCCCGGCTTTACGATCTCAGGCCCCATCTCCGTGACGGTGCGAATTGTGTTGCGCTGCGCGGCCCCCGCTTGCAGGAGCACGCGTCGTGCGCCCCGAAAGGCGCAGCGCCGGATCGACACGGAGTGCATCTGCTGTACGGTATCGGACGGCGTCGGTTCAACGATGACGCAGAAGTCGGCGGCCTCTGCTCCATCAAAGGCCAGGTCCTGTACGACCGTCCGCTGAGCGCCGACCAGATGTAGGAGCGTCGTACCTGCGGGCGGATCGCGAGGCAACGCGCGGTAGGGGAGTACAATTGCGCGCAGGCCGCCCGCGGGCGTGAGCGCGCCAACGCAAAGCCCCTCCAGACGTGCCGCAACATTGTTGGGACGTCCGAATTGGCTCACGCCAACCATGCCTAGGCGCGGCAGGGTCACGCTCACCATGCGTCCGACCACGATGGGAGCCGAGATGGCGTACATGCGACTGAAGCGCACTGGAATCGGTGGCAACACCGCTCCTACGGGCAATCGTCGTACCGTCGCGGCGTCGATCGCTCGTTGAACCGCGTCCCTGTCATCGACGCCGTCACGCCCGACGGCTCCCCACCACTCGGGCAGCAAGGCGGACTGCATGCCGCGAACGATCACCAAAGCATTGGAGCCGTTCTCGACAAAGACTCTACGGGCGGGCGCGACGATGCCTCCGTCGATGACCAGCCTTGAGTTGAGCAGCTCGATCTCGGCCCGGTCATCGAACCAAACTGTGACGTTCGCACCGAGTTCCAGGTCCCCTCCCCAGGTCCCATATGCGGCCGCACGCTGAGGGAGTTGATGACGGCCTGGCGGAATGTAGAGGATCGCCCGGCCACGCTGGTTCGCAAGTTCGCGTGTGATGGCGTCGACATCAAGCAGGGCGGCGCTCCCCGCACCCTGGTTGGCAGGAGCCGCGGCAATGAACTCAGAACCGAAGAAGGTCATTTCGCGACTCCGATGGTCGGCGCGCCCGTCCAAGCAGTCAGTTTCTAGCTCACGGTCCCCGCGAGGCTGAACGCAGCGCCGTCTCCGTCCAGCGTGTCGACCTTCCATCGCAGGAATCGCAGCACGCCGTCGAAGCGGCGACGGTCGGTGGTGGCGACGGCCACCAGCGGGGTGAACACCCCGAGGCTCTGCCACTGTACCTCGTCCTGGGTGAGCGCCGTCTCCACTCGCACAGTGAGGCTCCCCCCGAGGTTCAGCGCGGTCAAGACGAGGTCCAGCGATTGGTAGCCCGCGGCGTCGATGACCTGCTCCTTCGGCGCGGGCCCCGTGGACTTCACCATCGCCCCGTACTTCGGCGTGAGCTGGATCAGGTCGAGCATGGTGCGCCCTCAGCCGCGACCGAGCACGGTGATCTTGAAGATCGTGCTCAGCGTCAGGGCGGTCCCCGCTCCGGTCCCCTCCAACACGATTCGCCAGCGAAGGTATCGACCGAGGTCTTCGGTGATCGAGCCGACCATCTGCGTGGGACGCCCGTCGGGCATCACCGACGAGAGATCAAACCCGTTCGGATCGCCCACGACCTCCCACAGGTTGTTGCTGGCGTCCTCGTTCTGCATCGAGGTCTCGAGGTACAGCCGGGCCGTCGGCGTGCTGACCTTGTTCGCCAGTTGCACGGAGAAGAAGTGGAATCCCACGTCGATGCCGTTGGCCTGCAGGATGTCCTTCACCTGCGTGATCGGTTGGGAGAAGGATGTGTCGGACGCCTGCGCGCCCTACAACCCGATCTGCGATGTCACCCCATCGGTCAATTCCACCGCGAATCTCATATTTCACCTCATTGATCGCCGCGGTTCCGCCGCAGCCACGGATCAGAGCCTCACCACCGGAACGAAGAAGATCGTCCCGCCCCCCACGGCGCTGATCGCCGCGACGAAGGTCTTGTCGGGCAGCACACGCAGCCGCACCTCGGCGCTCCCCGGGAACACAGCCACCGCGCTGGGGGTGCCCGGGCTACCCGCGGTTGGCAGCGCCGCGGTGACCCCCGTTCCCCCGGTGACCATCGCGATGGTCTCGGCGGCCGACATCCCCTGCAGAAACACCCGGTAGATCCCGGCCGGGAGAGACAGAGACGACGAGGTCGTCGCGTTCACCGCCAGCGCGTGGCTCTCGGCAGCCACCAACGCGCCGTCGTTCACGCACGCGCGCAGGCTCTCATCGCCGATCGCCGGGTCGAATTCCCGCTGAAACCCCATCGCTTTCCCTCCGAGTGGAAGCCCGAGCGGAGGTCGACGATAAACAGATTTTTTTCCGGTCAAGCGCGTGGTTCGAGTTTTCGCTTCGAGCTGACGTCGGTCAGCCATTCCTGCGCGGCGTCTCATCGTTTCTGATGCTTCCGCGCCTCTTCCGTGCGTGCAGGCGCTGCTGCGGTTCGTTCGCGACCCTTCCACCGCGTCGCGGGGGACCGTGTCCGGTGAGCCGCGCGGGCGCGGCGCGCGGTAGGGTGGCGCCATGCTCGAAGCCTCGAGCGTCCAGGCCCTGCTCGGACCCACCAACACCGGCAAGACCCACCGCGCGATGGAGCGCATGCTCGACCACCCTACGGGGATGATCGGCCTGCCGCTGCGCCTGCTCGCACGCGAGGTCTACGACCGTCTCACCGCGAAGGTCGGCGAGTCCCGCGTCGCGCTCATCACCGGCGAGGAGCGCCGCGCCCCGAAGCGCCCCGACTACTGGGTCTGCACCGTCGAAGCCATGCCCGTCTCCCGCGAGGTGGACTTCGTCGCCGTCGACGAGGTGCAGCTCGCCGCCCACCCCCAGCGCGGACACGTCTTCACCGATCGCATCCTCCACGCGCGGGGTCGCCGCGAGACCTGGTTCCTCGGCAGCGACGCGATGCGGGGCATCCTCGCGGAGCACGTGCCCGTGGCGCGGGTCACCACGCACCCGCGGCTGTCGCGGTTGAAGGCCAGGCGTCGAAGCTCGCATCGCCGTATCGCGCGATCGATCGACCCTCGCCATGGTTCCGAAGAATCCCCGCGCCCCGGAGCTCGTGTCGCGCACACCCCCAGTGCGGACGGAGCAGCTCTCTCACGCTCCCGTTGACCCCGACGTGGATGAGGTTCGCATCGGTCAGTGAGGGATCCGTCACGCGGCCCTCGTCGACGACCTCGAGCTCGGCGCCGGTGCGCGCACGCACGGTCTCGACCAGCAGCGCCGCGGCGTCGGTGACGGTGCTACGTCGCGCGGGCTTGGTCGCGACCAACGCGCGTGCGCGCTCCTCCCGCGAGGCCCATCGGCGCACTGGCGGCACGCCCGTCTGGATGACCACCACCGCGCGCCTACTCGTTGCGGGATCCACCACGCGAAAGGTCGTCGGGATGAAGGGCTTGATGGGCCCGCTGAACGCCGCACCGCGCACGGTGGTGCCACGCAGGTCGCGAATGCTCATGGGCGACTCCCCTCGCGTGCAGGATGCCGTAGAACAGGCTCCTGCCCCCACCACGCAGGCCCCATCAGCCGCGAAAGGACCCTTGTGTCCGCGGGGCCCTCGACACGAAGGTCGGGCCCCTCGAACCAGGCCATGAGCTCCGACGGGAGCGCGGCGACCGCCGACCCCCCGCGCGCAGCGGTGATCGCGTGCTCGCGGGCGCGAAGCTGCGCGGCGACCGCGGTGAGGAGCGCGGGGTCGAATCCCTGCGCGACGCGGATGCGCGTCGCCCGACCTCGACGACGAGCTCGGGCCTGAGCGGATCGACGACCCGTGGACGGACCTCGATGAACGTCGTTGCGGCCGGGCGACGCAGACGACGGGACCAGCCGAGGAGGGTGCTCGGTGCGAAGGGCTGGCCCGCGCAGAACGCGTCTGGGTCAAGGCCGCTGCGATGCCAGGCGGCGACGCGGCTGCGCCAGAGGTCCTCGGTTGACGGGGTGGCGAGAAGGGGCTGCTGGAGGGTCACACGCATGCGCGAAGGGTGCGGCCCGCAAATGCGTCATGGAAGAACGGGGCTCGTGCAGCGCTTACTCTTCGAGTTTCAAGCGCGGCACACCTCGGCGGCGGTCTGCGAGATGTTCCGAGGATTCACCGGGTACATCCAGGCCGACGGTCACACGGTCTACGACGCGCTCTTCGTAGGACGCTCGCCGGCAGGCGTTCCCATCACGCTCGTCGAAGAGCCTCCTCCGGCCGAGGTCGGTTGCTGGAGCCATTGTCGCCGCGGCTTCTGGGAGGCAGCGGTCTGCAAGCACCCGCTGGGCGTCGAGGGGCTGCGGCGCATCGACGCCATCTTCGCGGCCGAACGCGCGCTGGCTGATCTCCCTCCGGTCCGTCGGAAGACTCGTCGCGATGTGCTCGTGCGCCCGCACGTCGACGCCTTCTTCGCGTGGGTCGACGCGGAGCTGACGGTGCCGCGCGTGCGTGGCGTCGAGTCGTCGGCGCCGGGCTACGCGCGCAATCAGGCCACTGCGTTGAAACGCTTCTTGGAAGATGGCCGGCTGAAGCTCGACAACAACGGTCCCGAGCGCGCCATTCGCCCGATCGCCGCCGCTCGAAAGTCGTGGCTCTTCTTCGGCAGCGACGACCACGCCGAGGCCGCCGCCAACCTCTTCTCGCTGGTCGCCTCGTGCAAGCTCCACAGCCTGGACCCCGAGGCCTACCTGCGCGACGTGATCCGGGTCATGGCCTACTGGCCCCGAGACCGCTACCTCGAGCTCACCCCGCTGCACTGGCGCAGTACCCGCGCTCGGCTCGACCCCGAAGAGCTCGCCAGGGAGTACGGCCCGCTGACCGTGCCCCCGCCCTGCGAGGCGGAAGACAAGGCCGCGAGCGGCTGATCGGGGAGCTGCCATCACGGAGGACATCATGGCGACCGCGCAGGGCACCGTCGAGAACGGGGCTCATGCAGCGCTTACGTTGCACGGACGATCCCTTTCAAGGTGGGTAGCGCCTCGATCCTCATCGATCATCCCCCGCGGTTCCATCGAGCAGCTTCTTCGTCGAGACATGCGGCTTGCCCTTGAACCTTGTTCGCGGCGGCACGGGCGTCTTCTTCTTCCGTGGGTGCTTCTTGAGAATTGCGACGTTGACCCTCGCCAGCATGGACTTCAGCAGCTCGGCCGCCATGGCCAGAGACATCGTGTTCCACCGCGTCCAGGTGTCGGCCTCGACCAGCTCGTCCAACGACATCGAGCCGAGCCGACCGTACTCGACGATGTAGTACCCGGAGACGTGCTCCTGCACGAAGGCTTCGCCGTGGATCGCACGCAGCCCGCCCAGCAGGGTCGAGACCGCGTTGTACGCCATCAACCCCACGCCGAAGCCCAGCAGCGCCGCGCGGGGATAGCCCAACGGCGCGATCTCCGCGTGCAGCCAACGCGCGAGCTCACCGAACGCCGACTCGATCGTCCAGCGCTTGCGGTACAGCTCGACGATGGTCCGTGCGTCCACCTCCGGCGGCAGCGACGTGAGCAGGTGAAGTTCGTTCTCACCGTGACGGGTCGGCTCGTCCAGCGTCACGGTCACCCGCCGCAGCGTCAGGGTCGCGCCCTTCTCGCCGGGGACCTTCCAGAGCTGCTCGAACACCTCGCCGCCCTCACAACGACCCACGACGCGGCGCGGCCCCAGGACCTCTCCCGGGAGGTTCGCGTGCTGCCGGGTGACGAAGTGACCGTCGCGCTCGCGGATCCCGAAGAGCAACGAGACGGTGCAGAAGTTCCGGTCGTTGACCCAGCAGTCGCCCTTCTGCACCAACTCCAAGACCCGGTCGGTCAGGGATCGCTCCTGGGCGTGTCCGTCCTCGCACAGCAGCACGTCGGACATCATCATCGCGACGTAGTCGAAGACCACCAGCGCCAGGCCGGGCAATGGCCCCGCCGAGACCTGCCAGAGTGCCTCCAGGCGACGCTCGGTGGCGGCCAGATGGTTGCCGTCGAGGATGCGCAGGCGGTAGCCCGGCAGCGGCTCGGCCCGAAGTCCCCCCATGGTCCGGACGAGGTCGCTGGCCCTGCGGTAGGAGGCCGCGACCAGCTGCTCAACGACGCGTGGCTCGGTGTGGTGGAGCTTGTCGTAGAGCGCGGTGATCGAGGCGCCGAGGTCGTCCTTGCGCTCCTGCGCGGCGGCGTGCACGGACTTGGTGCGCCGGGAGACGACCTCGTACATGACCGCGACGACGGTCGAAAAGAGGATCTGCCGCTGGTACTGCAGCTCCCGGTGCTCCTCGAAGATGGCGTCGATCGCGCGGGGCTCGAACATCTGCTCGAACGCCAGCCGAAGCGCGGCAGGCAGCGGAGACTTCAGCGCAAAGCGATCGAGGATCATCTCGCTCAACGTCGGCGGCGGGCCTTGGCGTTCCATGCGCGAGTTGGTACACCGTCCGGAGCTCCGGCGCAGGGCTCGCCCTCGCGGGAGCACGAGAAAACGAGCGCGTCTCATGCGTTGAGGCGAGTGGACTCGTCTTGTCTCATGACAACTACGTGGTCAACCCACCTTGAAAGGGATCGGTAGTCCGCCCTCTCCCCCGGCCCCTCTCCCGCCGCGAAGCTGCAAGAGA
>JBILLI010000775.1:0-3638 GCA_044376155.1 Polyangiales bacterium | reverse complement strand
GAAGTCCAGCCCGAGCTCGAGGGACTCGAGGTCGAAGAAGGCCTCGTCGTGCAGCGTGGAGGGGCCCGTGAGGGAGGTGTCACCCGACATCATGTCCGCGATTCCCTCATACGATGGTGGAGAGGTCTTGCGCGTTGACGAAGGGCGCGCAGCGCAGGCAGAAGCTCGACGGCGACGCGGCTCCGGCCTCGCCGAACATCACACACGTCCCGCCCGCGCCGCCGAGGTCCACCCCCGACGCGAACACCGCGGGCGAGACCCCGAAGCCGCAGTGGGGCCCCTGGTGCCCGCGCCGCACGTACTTGTACCCGTGCGCGCCCGCGTCGGTGCCCGGCGGCGTGACCTTGAGCACCATGAACAGCGTGTGCCCGAGCTCGTGCGCCATCACCGCGTTGGTCTGCGTGGCGGCGTCGCTGGCGTTGTTGCGAATGAGCTGCCAGTTGCCGTGCGTGCCGTCGGCCTCGCCGAGGAAGACCCCGTTGCTCCAGAGCGCCGTGGCCGTGACCCGCACGGAGTGACCCGCGGCGATCACCGCCAGCGCGTCGGCGGGCAGCCGGATGGTCACCCGGTCGTTCGCGGTGTTCCAGTTCACGTGCACGTCGGCCGCGGTGATGGACCCGGTCTTTCCCGCCATCGGGCCGCTCGGCGCGAGGCTCACCCAGGTGACGTTCCTCACCGAGTCGTTGCCGTCTTGAAACGCCTTGGGGAACACGTGCCCGCTGAGGGTCTTGCGCAGCCCGTAGACCGTCCCTCCGCCCGGGAACGCGACCTTCGCGGTGGCGGGCGCGATGGTGGTGTTCCAGGTGGTCTTGTGCGCGGGCGCGCCGCCGTCGAACTGCGCGTGACAGAACAGCACGTGCACCCCGATGGGGTTCTTGCTGTCGTCGAACTTCGCGTGAAAGAAGGCCTTGTTGTGGTCGCCGATGTTGACCACCCGGCCCGTGAGCCCGAAGTCGGCGCCGTCGAACCAGCTGCCCGCGGGCGTGCCGCTGTCGCCCTCGGCGAAGGTGACCTCTTTGTACTTCTCGTAGCGAATGAACACCTTCGCGAGACTCGCGGTCATCAGCGCCAGCGAGGGCGTGGTCATCGAGGCCGGGCGGGTGATCTGGTAGAACACCTTGCGCCAATTCTTCAGCGAGCGCGTCTCGTCGCGCGCGGCGCGGGTGCCGCCCACGGCGACGTCGCACGTGTCGCCCCCGGCGATGCCGAGCTCCACCGAGAAGCTCGCCTTCTTGTTCGCGTCGAGGGTCACGCGCCCGGTGACCAGGAACCCGCCCGCCTCGACGACCATGTCGGTGAGCCCGGTGACCGCGGGCAGCGGGCTGTTGCGCCGCGACTGCCGCCCGAAGCGCACGCGCACGAAGACCGGGTCCCCCGCCTGCGCGGGGTCTTCGCCCTTCACCTCGAACTTCACCACGTGCCCCTGCGCGTCTTGCCCGTCGGCCGCGGAGGTGAGGTTCACGAACTGCTCGATGACCGATCCTGTGGTGGGCTTCGCGGGCTTCTCGATGACGGCCTTGAAGGCCGTGACGCCCTTCGCCTCGCGCGTGCGCCCCTCGGCGTCGACCCACGAGGTGATCTCGCTCGGAGGCTCCGCGAAGACCTTGAAGGGCGCGGGCTTCGGCAGGGTCACGACGACCGCGCCGGTGGCGTCGGTGGTGCCCGTCACCGAGGCGCTGCCCGGCTGCAACACCTTGAAGACAAAGCCCTTCAAGGGCTGGTCGGTGTCGCGGTGGCGCACCTTGAGGGTGACGGTCTTGGGCCAGAGGGTGAAGTCTTCGTGGCCCTGCTGCGCGTCGGCGCCGACGCTCATCGCCGCGCGCACCCGCCGCGACGACTCTGCCTCGGGGAGCAGGTCCGTGACGTGGTCCCACGCGTGGGTCCCCTGCGAGGGGTTGAAGGGATGGGTCGCGATGCCGCCGCCTGCGTGGCGCACGACGGAGAGTGACCCCGCGGTGAGGGTCTCGGCGCCCTCGACGAGGCGCGCGGTGACCGTGAGGGTGCTGCCCTCGAAGGCGTTGCCCGCGACGTCAGCGTCGGGGATGCGCGACTCCAGCACCCACAGCGGCGCGGGCGCGGGCGTGGCGTCGACCTTCGCGTCATCCGGCACCGTGGGCGGCACCGGGATGTCGGGCCCCGTGCCCCCGCCGCCCGGACCGCCCGGGCCGCTGAGGGTGGGGAGGGCCGTGTGGTAGACCCGCAGCGCGCCGCTGCGCAGCGCGTGGCAGAGGGCCGCGAGGACGCGGTGGTCGTCGTCGGCGAGGGAGGGCGTCGCGGGGAGGAGCGAGTGCAGCGCGCGGAGGCTCACCGTCGGCGGCAGCGCGGAGAGGAAGCGCCGCGCGTCGGTCTCGTCGAGGAACTCCTGCCGAACGCCCGCGACCCGCTCGGCCCAGGGCGCCACGGTGATCCGCTCGGCGCCGCGGAGGAAGGAGGTCGTGGTCCCCGGTGCAGCCATCTCGGCGGTCATCGAAGCACCTTCGCCACGCTCCGCGCAAGGTGCACCGCGGTCGGCGTGGTGCGCCGCGCGGCGGGTGTGCGATGCTGCCGCGCCCTCTCGCATGCGTCTGCTCCGCGCCCTGTTCCCCGTCGCGCTCGCGGTGTACCCCGCGCTGCTGCTCTACGCGCTCGCCGTGTGGGGCCCGCGCACCGCGGCCCTGCTGGTGCTGTCGCTGAGCCTCCCCCGCGCGCTCCTCGCGCTCCGCGACGCGCGCCCCGAAGACCGCGCGCACGCCCTCGCAGTGCCAGGCACGGTGGCCCTCTTCGCCTCGCTCAGCGCCCTCTCGGGCGACCCCCGCGCGCTGCTCGCCGCGCCCACGCTGGTGAACCTCGCGCTGCTCGCGCACTTCGGCCGCTCGCTGCGCACCGACACCCCGCTCGTCGAGCGCTTCGCCCGGATGCAGGTGCCCGACCTCTCCGACGCCGAGCGCGCGTGGTGCCGCGGGGTCACCGTCGCGTGGTGCGTCTTCTTCGCGCTCAACGCCCTCGTCTCCACGCTGCTCGCGGCCCTCGCGCCGCTGCGCTGGTGGGCGGCCTACACGGGCGGCGTGGCCTACGCCCTCATGGCCGCGATGTTCACCGTCGAGTACCTCGCGCGCAGCTTTCGCTTCCGCCGCTACCGCGAGCACCTGCTCGACCGCGCGCTCGCCCGCGTGTGGCCGCCCTATCCCCCGGAGGCCGCGTGCGCGAAGGCTTCGTCGTGAGCGCGCTCACGGTCACCGACGCGACCTGCACCTGCACCGCGGTGGCGTCGCCCGACGCGGACTTCTTCGACGGGCACTTCCCGGGCGACCCCGTGCTCCCCGCGGTGGCGCAGCTCAGCGGGCTGGTGGAGCCCGTGGCGCAGCGCGCGTGGCCCTCCCTGGGCCCCCTCGTGGGCGCGTCGCAGCTCAAGTTCCATCGGGTGTGCCGCCCCGGCGAGACCCTCGCGCTACGGTGTGACCGCGCGGGGCGCAGCGTGCGCTTCACCCTGCATGTCGGTGACACCCTCGCGAGCGCGGGCGCGCTGACCTTCGGGGGTGATCCGTGAGCGCGTTTCGCCCCTGTGGGCTGGTGCCCACCTACGACAACCCGACCACCGTGCGGGGCGTGGTTACGCGACTGCGCGAACACCTCGACGACGTGCTGGTGATCGACGACGG
>JBILLI010000246.1:0-9840 GCA_044376155.1 Polyangiales bacterium | reverse complement strand
GCAACGGGAGCGGCGTCGGGGTGATCGACGGCGCCGCGGCGCCCTGAGACCGCATGCGCGGGAACACGCTCGGCGGGTGCGGTCGGCTGCCCGTGCTCCACGGTCGAAGCGCGGCGAGCGCGACCCCCACCATCACCAACGCCCCCAGCGCGCCCACGACCGCGGCCATCGGCCGCCCGCGCACCACCGCCGTGCTGCTCTGCGCAGACCTCACCGGCACGTGGAGCACGGTCGGCTGTTCGTAGGGCACCGGCCCATCGAGGCGCGTCGGCGCCTCAGCGAGGACCTGCGTGGGCAGCTCTTGTGGGGACGGCGGCGCGACCGGCCGGAGCGATTCATGGCTGACCGTGGGGCCCGCGAGGCTCGCCGCGAGCGCGGCGCGCATGGTGACCGCGGTGGGGAAGCGCGCCTGCGGGTCGCGCGCGACGCAGCGGGTGAACCACGCGTCGAAGGCCACGGGGATGCGCGTCGCGCAGCCGAGCGCCGCCGCCCGCATCGCCGCGGCGGGCAGCGGGTCGAAGAGCAGCTCCTGCAGCAGCAGCGAGATGTTCAGCTCCTTCTGGTTCGCGGCGAGCCAGTAGAAGCGGCCCGTGAGGAGCTGAAACGCGATGAGCCCCACGGCCCACACGTCGGCCGCGGGAGAGATCTCGGCGCCGGTGTGCTGCTCGGGGGCCATCCACAGGGGCGTGCCGATGGCGGCGGTGGCGTTGTGCACGGGCCGCAAGGGGTCGACGAAGCGGGCCACGCCGAAATCGAGGAGCTTCAGCGTGAAGGGCGCGCCGCCGTGGGCCCGCGGGGTGAGGAAGATGTTCTCGGGCTTCAGATCGCGGTGCACCAGCCCCCGCGCGTGCGCGGCTTCGAGCACGGCGGCGAGCTGATCGAGCACCGCGAGGGTCTCCCCGGGCGCGAGGGCATTGGCATGACCGCCGCGCCAGATGCGCGCCTGGAGGGTCTCGCCGTCGAGCAGCTCCATCGCGATGAAGGGCATGCCCGTGCCCTCGTCGATGCCTCGGCCGTACACCTCCACCACGTGCTCGGTGCCGATGTGCTCGCTGACGGCTGCCTCCTGGGCGAAGCGCGCGCGGTTCTTCGGGTCGTCGATGAGCCGGGCGTGCATCACCTTGACCGCGCATCGCCGCCCCGAAGGGTCTTCGGCGACGTACACGGCGCCCATGCCGCCCTGCGCGAGGGGACGCACCACGCGGTAGGTACGGCCGATGACCGAGCCGGGGCTGAAGGTGACCGACGACATGCGAGCGCCGGGGATCGTATCATCCCCGGCGATGCGCGCCGCATGGACCTTTCTCGCCGCCACCCTCCTGGGCGCCAGCGCGCTCGCGCAGCCGCCGCGGCTGCCCATCCCCATCCGCGGGATGACCGCCGAGCCCACCGCGGCGGAGCGAGAGTTCTCCGCGGGCGACGCGCTGCTGCAGCGCGGAGAGTTCCCGGCGGCGCGCGCGCGCTTCGAGGCCGCGCGTCGGCTGGACCCGAGGGATGCGCGCCCGGTGTTCTACCTGGGGGAGGTCGCGTTTCGCGAGGGGCGCTTCGCCGACGCTGAGCCGTTGTTTCGTGAGGCGGTGCGTCTGCGGGCAACGATGGCGGAGGCTCACGCCGAGCTCGGCGCGACGCTCCGGGAGCTCGGTCGACGCGACGACGCGGTGGCCTCGCTGCGCACCGCGGTGCGGCTGAGCCCGGTGCTGGGGGAGGCGCACCTCACGCTGGGTCTCTGCCTCGAAGACGCGGGTGACCTCGACGGCGCGCTCACGGCCTACCGCGCGGCCGCGCGGGCGCTGCGCGACGAGGCCGCGCCGCAGGTGAGCCTCGGGCTGCTCCTCGCTTCGCGCAGCCCGACCCCGGGGACCGCGGAGCACACCGAGGCCCTCCGCGCGCTCCGCGAGGGCGCACGCAGGGCGGACCGTGACGCCGCGTCGCTCGCCGCGGTGGGCCCCGCGCTGCGACGTCTGGGCGACGGGCCCGGGGCGGTTCGCGCGCTGCAGCGGGCCCACGCGCTCACCACCTCGCCGGGCGCGCCGCTGCTGGCGGAGCTCGCGCAGGCGCACTACGCCGCGGGGCAGGGGCCGCTCGCGCTCCAGCGCATCGATGAGGCCGTGCGCGTCGCGCCGCGGGACCCAACGGTGCACTACGTGCGGGCGCTGCTCCGAGGCGCTGCGGGTGACACGTCCGGGGCCGTGGCCTCGCTGCGAGACGTGCTGCGCAACGCGCCCCCGGCCGAGCTCGCGACCCGCGTCCGCGCGCGGCTTTCGGCGCTCGGGCAGCGACCGGGCCCTTGAGATTGCGCGTGAAGGGAGCAATGGTCCGCGCGCGATGGAGACCGACCGCGGGTTCGCGCGCCTCTCGACGACGACGCTGCTCTTCAACCTCGGGGTGATCGTCTGGGGCGCGTACGTGCGCGCATCGGGGTCGGGCGCAGGCTGCGGGGATCATTGGCCGCGGTGCAACGGGCAGATCATTCCGCACGCGCCCTCGGTGAAGACGCTCATCGAGCTCACGCATCGGTTGACGTCGGGGGTCGCGCTGGTCCTCGTGGTGGCCATGGTGGTGCTGGCACGACGGCGCTTCTCGCCCGGGCACCCCGCGCGGCTCGGCGCGCACCTCGCGGGCGCGCTCATCGTGCTCGAGTCCCTGCTCGGCGCGGGGCTGGTGCTGCTGCGGCTCGTCGCGGGGAACACCAGCACCTCCCGCGGCTGGTACCTCGCGGCGCACCTCACGAACACCTTCGCGCTCGTCGCGGCGCTCACGCTCACCGTGTGGTGGGCGCGTGGCGGGGCGCCCGTGCGACGGCCCCGCGGCGCCGCGGAGGGGGCACTGCTCCTCGGCGTCGCGCTGACCATTCTGCTCGCCGTGAGCGGCGGCATCGCGGCCCTCGGCGACACGCTCTTTCGCGCGGAGACGCTCGCGCAAGGCATCGCGATGGACTTCTCGCCGACGGCCCACGCGTTCCTGCGGCTGCGCATCTGGCACCCGGTGCTCGCCGTGTCGGTCGGGGCGTATCTCGTGGTCGTCGCGTGGGTCGTTCGGCACGTTCGGCCGACGGCCCACAACGGTCTGATCGCGGGCGCGCTCACGGCGCTCTACGTCACGCAGCTCGGACTCGGTGTGGCGAACCTGTTGCTGCTGGCGCCGGTGTGGCTCCAGCTGGTCCACCTGCTGATGGCGGATCTTGTCTGGATCGCGCTGGTGCTGCTCGTGGCCTCAACGCTGAGCGGGCCGGTGAAGGCCCGCTGAGGGGATCACCAACGACCGCCGCCGCCGCCGCCGCCGCGGTCACCGCCGCGGCCACCACGGCCGCCGCCACCACCGCCGCCGCGCCCACCGCCGCCGCCGCCGCCGCCGTACCCGCCGCCACCACCACCGCCGTATCCGCCGCCGCCGCCGCCGCCGCGTCCACCGCCGCCGCCGCCGCCGCCCTCGCGGTCACGCGCGAGGTTCACGGTGAGGGTTCGGCCGCCGAAGGCGACGCCATTGAGCTCCTGGATCGCGGCGTCGGCCTCGGCGTCGGTGTTCATTTCGACGAAGGCGAATCCGCGGGGACGCCCGGTGTCACGGTCTTCGATGATCTTCACCTCGCGCACGCCGCGGCCGTTGCTCTCGAAGAGCGAGCGCACGTCCTGCTCGTTCGCGGTGAAGGGGAGGTTGCCCACGTAGATCCTAGCGCCCATGTCGATCCTCGGTGTCTGGTCGCGCGGCGCGTCCCGCGCTCGAGCCAATGCCACGGTCGTGCGTCGATGGCGCGGGTGACTATCACCCGCGGGGTGTGTGGCGCACCGCCGCTCCATCGCCCGCCGCCCGGGACCCGACCATCTCCCCACACACGGCCCAGAGGGTCGCGTGCGAGGAATCCCACCAACCGAAGCAGAAGACGAGCCCCTGAAACGTGCCTGTGGAATCCGAGACAGCGAGAAAAATACCATCGCTCTGCGGGCGCGTAAACGCTGGCGGCTTTCCAATCCCCGGCACGTGGCTATGCTTTCCTCCGACCGCCTCGCGGGAGCGCGAGCGGGTGCCAAGGAGCCGACTGCATGTACCAGACCGTATCCGCCTATCGCAGCCCCGCCGCGTCGGGCCTCACCGCGGGTGAGACCGAAGCGTTCCTGGGGCGGGTCTACCGTTGGATGGCCGTCGGGCTCGGCATCACCGGGGCCACCGCGATGCTCGTCGCGTCGTCGCCCACGCTGATCGCGCTGATCTTCGGCACGCCGCTCTACTTCGGGCTCTTCATCGCGCAGCTCGTGATGGTGATGGCCTTCTCGCCCCTGGTGAGCCGCGTCTCGGCGGTCACCGCGGGGGCGATGTTCACGGCCTACGCCGCGCTCACCGGGATGACCCTGTCGGTGATCTTTCTGCGATACCAGGCCGGCTCCATCGCCACGACCTTCTTCATCACCGCGGGGAGCTTCGCGGGGCTTAGCGCCTTCGGGCTGCTGACCCGACGCAGCCTCGCGTCGTGGGGCTCGTTCTTGTTCATGGGCCTGTTCGGGATCGTGCTCGCCAGCGTGGTGAACATCTTCCTGGGCTCGGGGCTTCTGCAGTGGGTGCTGAGCCTCGCCAGCGTGCTCGTGTTCACCGGGCTCATCGCCTACGACACCCAGCGCCTGAAGGACCTCGCGCCCGTCGCCGGCCCCAACGGCGCGATCAACGGCGCCCTCCTGCTCTACCTCGACTTCATCAACCTCTTCCTCTCGCTCCTGCGCTTGTTCGGCTCCCGCCGCGATTGAGAGCCTTCGCAAACGGGAAAGAAGTCAAGCGACCGGCAGCCCAGTATGTCCAGGCGCATATCCTGGCCCCTGACCGCTTCGCCCCGCCCGAAACCATGACATGTTCCATCACGGCACGATCGTGATGGATCCATCCCGCCGACGCAGAGCGCCCTTGCACCGTCTCACACAGACGATGCAGGAGGCGTTTGTCGAAAGTCTGCCCGATTTTCAGCTGCGTCTCTCGGATGATGGCCGTATCGAGGCGTTTGTCGCGCCGTCTCTTCTGGAACTTCCCCCCGGCTGGAACACCCAGGGGATGCTCGACGACTTCTTGAACGTCGAGGACGCGGAGCGCTGGCGCGAACAGATCCGTCGGTGTCGGGAGACGCACGAGGTGCATACCGGGGTCCAGACCCTTCAGGTCCTGGGGCGCGAGGTACGCCTGGAGGTGCGTCTGCACGCGATGGCCGAGGGCGACGGCGTGCTGGCCTTCGCCCGGGATATCACCGCGCGCGAGGAGGTGCTCCGGCGGTTGGAGGCGAACCACCGTCTCTTGTCGACCATCGCGCAGAGCTTCCCGGGGTGCCTCGCGGTGGTCGAGCGGGCGTCGGGGCGCGCCCTGTACGCCAGCCGTTCGCTGGCCGAGCTCCTGGGGCACGCGCCGAGCCTCAGCGCCCTAGCGCTGGCCGAGCAGTTCGTTCGCTTCGCGGTCTCCACCGACGGCCCCCTGCTGTCCGAGCGGCTCGCGGCGTTGGACGGCCGCGGCGACGCCGAGACCGTCGAGTTCGAGGCCCGCCTCGCGTCGGGGGCGGGTCAGTGGCGAACGCTCCGCGTGCGCCTGCGGGTGTTCTCGCGAGACCCCGCGGGCGAGGTGCAGGACGTCTTCGCGATCTTCGAAGATGTCACCGAGCAGCGCATCGCCGAGGAGCGCGTGCGCCACGGGCAGAAGCTCGAGCTGCTCGGGCAGCTCTCGGGCGTGGTGGTCCACGATTTCAACAACATCATCACGTCGGTGCGGGGCTACGCCGAGCTGCTGCTCGAGTCGCTGCCGCCAGGCAGCACCGCCGCAGAGGACGCGAGCGTCATCGTGTCGGGCATCGAGCGCGCGGCCGGCGTCGCGCGGCGGCTGCTGACCTTCAGCCGTCGAGACATCGCGAGGCCGCGTGCGGTGGAGGTCGGAGAGGCGCTCGCGCGCATGGTGCCGCTGCTGCGGGGCGCCGTCGGCGAGCGGCACCCGCTGGAGGTGCGCATGCAGGCCACCGGCGTGCACGTCTGGCTCGACCCGGTGGACCTCGAGCAGTGCGTGGTGAACCTCGTGGTCAACGCGCGCGACGCGCTCGCGCAGGGCGGGGTCATCGGGGTCACCCTGCGCGCCCGGGAGCGCGACGGCGCGCGCTTCGCGGTGATCTCGGTCGAAGATGGCGGCGGTGGGGTCGACCCCGCCGTGCGCGACCGCCTCTTCGAGCCCTTCTTCACCACCAAGGCCCCCGGTCGCGGGACGGGACTGGGCCTCGCCTCGGTGCTCCGCGCGATGCGCGACGCCGGGGGTGACGTGGAGGTCGAGAGCGAGCACGGCGTGGGCTCGACCTTCTCGCTGATCATGCCCATCTACGACGGCCCCGACGCCGACCCGCCGCCCGAGCCGCCGCGGCCCGAGGGCAGCGTCGTGCGCGCAGGGGTGCTCGTGGTGGAAGACGACGAGCTGGTGAGGCGGCTCCTCGTCGACGCGCTCTCGCGCGCGGGGCATCGCGTGCGATCCGCCGCCGACGCCGCAGGCGCGCTCGCGATCGCGCGGGGTCAGCGCCTCGACCTGCTCGTGACCGACGTGGTCCTGCCGCGCGGCTCGGGCGCGACGCTCGCGCGCGAGCTGCAGGCGGAACACCCCGGCATGGCCTGCCTCTTCGCCACGGGCTACTACGATCACCCGGAGCTCGACGAGGTACCGCTTGAGGGCGCGCGCTTGCTGCGAAAGCCCTTCAGCCCCGACGAGCTGCTCGACGCCGTGAACGCCCTGCTCGTCAGCCGCCCCGCCCCCTGATCGGCGACCGCCCGACGGCCGCGGCGAAGCCCAGAAGCGCGTGCACCCGCAACGACCGCTGCGGGGACCGCGGCGCCTCCGGGGGGGCCACGAGCGCGTCGAGCCACGCCTCGGCGGGGGCGCGACGGAGCACCCCGGCGTAGTCAAAGAGGGTGATGTCCCCCACGCCCTCGGACACGCAGAGCGCCACGTCGTCGGCGAGCTCGCGGGGGTCGCGATAGGTAGGCTCGTCGCCCAACGCGCCCGTGCTCACCGCGCCGAGCGAGACCCCGCCGCGCGCGCCGAAGCGCGACCGCACGCGTCGGCACCCGTCGACGAGCAGCGCGCGGGCGTGGTCACGGGAGAGGGTGCGGCGCGACCAGCCCTCGAAGATCGAGGTGTAGAGCATCGCGGTGGCGCGGTCCCACGGGACGTCGTCGATGGGCGTGCCCATCACCCGCTGCCACCCGCCGCCGCCGGGCGCGTCGTAGAGGCACATGGGCACCACCGCGGCGAGCGCCTCGGCCCCGGTCGCACGCACCCGCGCCGCCAACGCCGCGAAGCGCGCTACGGCCTCGGCCCACCGCTCGGGCGCGTCGTCCGTCGCCGGGTCGACCCGCATGCGGGACCACCAGCGCGCCACCTGGTGGATCGGCGGCTCGAGGTCAAACGCGAGGTCGGGCGCGCGCGTCGAGGCGGGCACGACGTCGAGGAGTCGCTCGGCGTAGCGCTCGAAGCGGCGCGCATTGGCCACGCTGGGCCAGCGGCCGTGCGCGTCGTCGATCATCGGCCACAGCCCGCAGCGCACGCCCTCGCCGTCGCACGCCCGGAGGAGCTCAGGCACGTCGTCGACCTCGTCGCCCCGCACCGCCGCGAGCAGCTCGATGCCCCTGTGTCCCAGGGGCTTCAGCGCGCGCGTGAGGTCGCGCGGGGGCAGCATCTCGCACCAGATCCGTCGTCGCATCACCGCGGGGGAGAGGTGTAGCATCTCGCGCATGCGAATCCTCTACGGCGTGGTGGGCGAGGGCATGGGGCACGCGATGCGGTCCCGCGTGGTGCTGGAGCACCTCGTGGCGCAGGGCCACGAGATCGAAGTCATGGCCTCGGGGCGCGCCGCGGAGTTTCTGCAGAAGCGCTTCGACGGGGTGCACCGCATCCACGGCCTGCACATGATCTACGAAGAGAACCGCGTGCGGCGCGGGCGCACGCTCTGGTCCAACGTGGTCGGCGGGGTCACCGGCGTGCCCGAGAACATCGCGGCCTACTTCGACCTCGTGGCCGACTTTCGCCCCGAGGTGGTGGTGAGCGACTTCGAGTCGTGGACCTGGCTCTACGCGAAGAACCACCGCCTGCCGGTGATCTCCGTCGACAACATGCAGATCATCAACCGCTGCGCCCACGACGACGAGATCACCGCGGGCTACGAGGCCGACTTTCAGATCGCCAAGGCCTTCGTGAAGGCCAAGCTCCCCTGGTGCGCGTGGTACCTCATCACCACCTTCTTTCGCCCGCCCCTGCGCAAGGAGCGCACGAGCCTGCACGCGCCCATCCTGCGGCCCGAGGTGCTCGCGGCGAAGCCCGAGCGCGGCGAACACCTGCTCGTCTACCAGACGGCCGAGGGCAACGACACGCTCCTCGACACCCTCGCGAGCCTCGGGGTCGAGTGTCGGGTCTACGGCATGCGCCGCGGGATCACCGAGGAGGTCGTCGAGGGCAACGTGCGCCACCGGCCCTTCAGCGAGGCGGGCTTCATCGACGACCTGCGCACCGCCCGGGCGGTCATCGCCGGCGGCGGATTCACCCTCATGGGCGAGGCCGTGTACCTCCGCAAGCCCATGCTCGCGGTGCCCCTCGACGGGCAGTTCGAGCAGGTGCTCAACGCGCGCTACCTCTCCCGAGAGGGCTACGGCCGCTGGGCCCGGGACCTCCGCGACCCCGCCACCGTGCGCGCCTTTCTCGACGCCGTGCCCGCGTGTGAGGAGCGTCTCGCGCACTACGCGCAGGACGGCAATCGCCTGCTCCTCGCCGAGCTCGACGAGCGCCTCGCGCGCGCCGTCGCCGGCGAGCTCTGACCGCTCACACCTGCAGCATCGCCCGGAGCTTGCGCGACGACTGCCGCGACACCGCGAGGCGCACGCCGCCGTGGGTGAGCAGCACGGCCCGCCCGCCGACCATGTCGTCGATGGCCGCGACGTGCTCGAGGTTTACCAGCAGCGCCCGGTGCGCGCGAAAGAAGCGCGCGGGGTCGAGGCGCGCCTCCAGCGCCGTGAGGGTGTAGTCCGTCGTGTAGCTCCCGCGGCTGGTGTGCACCGTGACCAGCTCGTGCTCGGCGATGCAGTGAGAGATCTCCTGCACGGGCACCAGCAGCACCCGCCCGCTCACGTTCACCGGCAGGCGCTCGGACAGCGCCCGGGGCGTCGCCGCACGCAGAGGGGCGAGCACCTCCTCGGCCTGCGCGCGCATGCCCCGGGACTCGGCGCGCTCCACCGCGCGGACCAGGCGGCGGGCGTCGAAGGGCTTGAGCAGGTAGTCGATGGCGCCGGCCTCGAAGGCGTCGAGGGCGTAGCGGTCGTGGGCCGTGGTGAAGATCACGTAGGGCGCCGGGGCCGGGATGCGCGCGACCATGCGCAGCCCGTCGTCGCCCGGCATCTGCACGTCGACGAAGGCGAGGTCGGGGCTCGCGCGGGCGATGAGCGCGAGGCCCGACTCGGCGTCGTCGGCCTCGCCGAGCACGGTGATGCGCTCCGCGAGGGACTCGCTCAGCAGGCGCAGGAGGCGCGCGCGGGCCGGCGCCTCGTCGTCGATGATCACCGCGGTGGCGCTCATGGTGCGTGGATCTCCTTGGGAGACAGGGGGATGGTGATGGTCGTGACGGTGCTCCCGCCGCGCTCGGTGATGTCGAAGCGCGCGTCGACGCCCCAGGTGAGGGCGACCCGGCTGCGCACGAGATCCACCCCCATGCCGCCCTCGCGCGGCCCGCGCCACGCGCCGGGAGAGGTCACCGACAGCCGCGCGGTGTCGCCCTCGCGCGCGGCCTCGAGCACCACCACCCCTCGGGTGATCTCGCCGTGCCGCACGGCGTTCTCGAGCATGGGCTGCAGCAGC
>JBILLI010000829.1:0-3350 GCA_044376155.1 Polyangiales bacterium | reverse complement strand
GGCACGGGGGTGTCGGCGAGCGTCGGGTCGGCGCGAACGTCGACGCGCAGCTCGGGGTACCGCGCCTGGAGCAGCGCGAGGTAGTCGCCGCAGAGCGCGAGCTCGTCGTCGAGCGCGTGGAGCGGTCGACTGCGCGTGTCGAGCACCGCACGGAGCAGGCTCGCGAGCCGGCAGATGTTCTCCTCGGCGGCGCGCGCGTCGGTGGCGCACTGGCTCGCGATGGCGTTCAGCGCGTTGAAGAGGAAGTGCGGGTCGAGGTCGGCCCGGAGGGCGTCGAGGCGCGCGGCCTGGAGGGCGGCCTCGAGGCGCTGCGTCGAGCCCCGGGCGCGGTCGTGGCGCTGCTCGAGCTGGATGTCACGCGCGAGGCCCCAGCCGCCGATGAGGAAGAGCAGCCAGGCCACCAGGAGCTCGCGGAGGTGGCCGAAGACGTAGACGTTGGTGATCGACGCGGCGTGCGCGGCGGTGCGGTAGAGCACCACGAGGATCAAGAACAGCAGGGTCGAGACCGAGGCCGCCACGAGCCAGCCCTGGAGCTTGCGCCAGCGGTCACCGTCGGCCTCCAGGGGCACCATCGCCCGCCATGCGAGGGGGCCGAAGCACAGGGTGTAGAGCGAGGCGATGAGGCCGAAGGCCGCGCCCAGGGGGTGGCGGGTGAGGCTGTACTCCATCGCGCCGAAGCCCACGCCGAGGATCAGCGTCGCGGGCAGCCGCCACGAGCGCACGGCCTCGCGCAGCGTGTCGCGCAGCAGCGCCTCGACGTCGGTGGGGGGGGATGGGTCGGCGGGGTCCAGCACGCCGCGCGGAGTGTACTCGCGGGGGACGGGGAGCGGCGCCGCGGTCGGCGCGAGCGGTCGGGGGAGGCGGGCGGACGGTCAGTTGAGCTGGCTGGGCCGCGTGGGCTCGTCGACGAGCTCGTCGGCGACGGGGGAGGACTGGTGCAGCGCCATGCGCCACTCGCCCGCCTCGCGCACGAAGGTGTTCGTCGCGACGAAGACCCCGCGCTGGCCCTCGTCGGGGAGGGTGACGTGCTCCATGCAGATCACGTAGCCCACGTCGCCGAGGAGGTGCGCCTGCGGCGACGCGCAGGTGACCTCGGGCGAGGCCGGATTCGCGAGGATGTCGTGCCACGAGCGCATCACGGCGTCGCGTCCCACGATGGGCCCCCAGCCGGGATGAATGCACGCGACCGGCGCGTCGGCGGCCCAGACGGCGTTCATGGCGGCCAGATCCCTGCGCTCGAAGGCGAGGTAGAAGCCCTCGTTGGCGCGGAGGATCAGGGCCTCGTCGCGCATCAGCGGGTCCTGCCGGCCGCGCGCACGCGGTCCATCCACGCCTGGTCCGAGACGGTGCCGACGAGGCGGGCGCGGGCGCGGGTGAAGAGGCCCTCCCACTGCGTGCGCTCGGCGGCGGTGTACTGAATGAGCTGCACGCCGCGGCTCTGCATCGACGTGAGGGCGGCGCGGTCGTCGCGGTCGACGTTGCGCTGAATGAGCCCGTTGAACTGCGCGATGATCTCCCGCAGCAGGGTCTGCTGGTCGGCGGGGAGGCCGTCGAACGCGCGGTTCGAGAGCACGATGCCGCCCACGGAGTAGCTGTTGGCGCCCTCGGTCATGTGGGTCATCAGGGAGGCCCACTGGAGCGCGACCGCGGCGTAGGGCGGCGCGACCACGGCGTCGATGCGGTTGGTCTGCAGCGCCGCGAGGACCTCGGGGAGCGCGAGGGGCACGCCCGTGGCGCCGGCCTCCTGGTAGAACGCCGGGAGGATCACGTCGTCGCGCCAGACCCAGGGGTGGGCCTGGGCGAGTTGCGTGGGCGTGCGGATCTCCCTGCGAGAGAAGAGCCGGGGCATGCCGCCGACGGCCCACGAGACGAGCGAGAAGCCGGCGCCGCGGAAGGCCTGCTGCACGTCGGCGTCGAGGGCGACGCGCGCGCGCTCCACCGCGGCCTGGTTGTTGAACATCCCCGGGAGCATGAACGCGAGGGTGGGGCGGTGGATGTTGCCGAGGCCGATGCCCGTCGTGACCACGCCGTCGAGGCGCCCCTGGCGGACCTTGCGGATCATCTCCGACTCGTCGCCCTGCACCCCGCCCGCGTAGAAGCGGATCGAGAGCTGCTGGTTCGAGCGGCGACGCAGCTCGCGGTTGGCCGACTCGAGCCCGCGGATCCAGGTGGACCCTGGGGGCGCGAGGGTGCCGATGGAGAGCGTGCGTTGCGCCTGGGCGGCCCCGCCGAGGAGCGTGAGACCCGTGAGCATCGCGATCAGGAGCTTGGAGCGTGCGCGCATGGAGCGAGATCCTTCCTATGATCAAGGCGTCGACGCAAGGGCCGACGGCGTGCTCTGGACGGGCCGTGGGGGGCGGCGCATTCATCCTGCGGGAATGCCGCGGGGCGGAGGGCGCGGTAGCATCCGGGCGATGTCGTCCGCGGAGAAGAAGCCCGACCCTCATGAGACCGACGACCCGGGGCACCGCCTCGACGAGGTCGAGGAGCTGCTCAAGCGCATCCCCGGCGCGAAGCGCATGCAGCAGGAGCTCGCGGAGCTCCGTGCGCTTCTGGTGGAGCGCCGCCCGCCGCGGGTGGCCTGCGTGGGCCGTCGCGGCGCGGGGAAGTCGTCGCTCGCGAACGCCCTCCTGGGCGCCGAGGTCCTCCCGGTGGGCGCCGTGGCCGACACCACCACCACGCCCTCCTGGGTGGAGCTGCGGGTCGCGCAGCGGGTGGTGCGTTGGTTCGACACCCCCGGCCTGCGCGTCGGCGACAACGAGGCGCGTCGGCGCGAGGTGGCCGCGGCCCTGCGGCGCGAGCGCCCCGACGTGCTGCTGTTTCTGTGCCGGGCCACCGAGGTCGACGCGGGCATCGACGACGACCTCGACGACCTCGCCGAGGTGCGTCGCGGGACGGCCGACGCGCGGGGCGAGGCGGTGCCGCTGATCGCCGCGGTGACCAAGGTCGACGAGCTCGCGCCGCAGCACCTGAAGCGCCCGCCCTACGACGCCGACCCCGCGAAGCGCGAGAGCGTCGACGCGGCGGTGGCGCGGCTGAAGGAGCACCTCGCGCGCAAGGGCTTCGGCGACGTGAAGGTCGTGCCCGTGGGGACCTACCAGCGCTGGGAAGACGGCGCCCTGGCCGCCGACTGGCGCTGGAACCTCCCCGCGCTGGGCGGCGCCCTGTTCGCGCGGCTGCCGCAGCAGGCGCAGGTCGAGGCCGCGCGCGCGTTCGAAGAGGCTGTGGGCCTGCGCCGACGCGTCGCGATGCGCTTCGTCGGCACGGCCACGAGCATCGCGGTGGTGGTCGGCGCGACCCCGCTGCCCTTCGCCGATGCGGCGGTGCTGCTGCCGCTGCAGTCGCTGATG
>JBILLI010000952.1:0-2745 GCA_044376155.1 Polyangiales bacterium | reverse complement strand
CGGTCGCGACGAGGCGCTGCACCTCGAAGTCTTCGGCGAAGACCGCGCCGGGCGCGAGGGGGGACGTCACGTCGGGCTGCATCGCGGGTGACGCTAACAGAGCGTGATGCCTGGATCGTTCGACAAGCCCACCGCCCCGCGGTGAACCCTGGGGCAACCCAGGGACATTGCCCCGCATGCGCGGGGCTCGTGGGATGTTGAAAGGCACGCACGAGGCCCGCGAACGCGGGCCTTGCGAAGGGTAGCCCCGGGGTTCACCCCGGGGCGGAGGGCGGTGCCGTGGCAAGGGCGAGAGGCCCGAGCGCGGCGCTTGACACGTTGTCATCGCGCACGCTCTCCTCACCGCCCCTTCAGGGAGGGTGCGCATGTCCTTGCCATCGACCGGTGAGATCGTTCGGATTCGCTCCCGGCAGTTCCTCGTCGAAGACGTTCACCCGGAGGCAGGCGCGCAGACCCTGGTCTCCCTCTCGTGCGTCGACGACGACGCCCAGGGTGACCGCCTGCGGGTGCTCTGGGAGCGCGAGCCCGACGCGAAGGTCCTACGGTCCACCGCGTGGGACGTAGTGTCGCGCAAGGGCTTCGACGAGCCCCGGCGCATGGCCGCGTACCTCCACGCCCAGCGCTGGAACTGCGTCACGGCCACCGACCCGGAGCTGCTCCAGGCGCCGCACCGCGCGGGCATTCGCATCGAGCCCTACCAGCTCGAACCGCTGCGCCGCGCGCTGCAGATGCCCCGGGTGAACCTCTTCATCGCCGACGACGTGGGGCTCGGAAAGACCATCGAGGCCGGGCTGATCCTTCGCGAGCTCATGCTCCGTCAGCGCGTGCGCCGGGTGGTCGTGGCCGCGCCCCCCTCCGTGGTTACCCAGTGGCGCGAGGAGCTCGAGTCCCGCTTCGGACTGGGCTTCGTGATCTTCGACCGCGACTACGTCACCCGACGGCGCCGCGAGCGGGGGTGGACCCTCAACCCCTGGTCCACCCACAGCCGCTTTGTGATCTCCCACGCCCTGCTCCGCGACGAGGCCCACGCCGCGCCCCTCCGCGACTGGCTCGACCAGGACCCGCGCGGCGCCCTGCTCATCCTCGACGAGGCGCACAACGCCGCGCCCGCCAGCGGGTCTCGCTACGCCATCGACTCGCGACTCACCCGCGCCGTGCGCGACCTCGCGCCGCGCTTCGAGCACCGGCTCTTCCTCTCGGCCACGCCCCACAACGGACACTCCAACTCCTTCGCTGCCCTGCTCGAAGTGCTCGACCCCCAGCGGTTCTGCCGCGGCGTGCCCGTGCGCGGGCGGCAGGCCCTGGCGGGGGTCCTGGTGCGTCGGCTGAAGTCCGATCTGCGGCACATCGGCTCGGGGTCGTTCCCGAAGCGGTCGGTGGTGCAGGTCGACATCGACGGCCTCGGCGACGACGCCCCGGAGCTCCGTCTGCCCGCGCTCCTGGACGAGTACCGCACCGTGCGCGTCCTCGCCGCGGCGCAGCTCGGCGAGGGGGCACGCGCCGACGCGATGCTCGTGGTCACGGGGCTCCAGAAGCGCCTGCTCTCCTCGGTCGAAGCCTTCGCGCGCACCCTCGCCGTGCACCGCGCCACCCTGCGGCGACAGCGGGCCGAGGCCCTCACCCGGCGCGCGAAGCCCCCGCTGCAGGGCGTCCTCTCCCTCGACGCGCCCGGCGCCGACGATGAGCCCCGGGGCGCCTCGGAGCAGGAGTCTGCGCAGCGCGAGGTCGATGCCTTCGCCGAGGCCACCGCGTCCCTCCCTGTGACCCCCCACGCGCTGCAGGCGCGCGAAGACAGCCTCCTCGACGCGATGCACGCCCTCGCCGAGTCGCACCGCCACGGCCCCGACGCGCGGGTGCGCGCGCTGGTCGCCTGGATGCGCGAGAACCTCCTCGCCGCCCCCGCGCGCTGGGGCGACCGCCGCGTGGTGATCTTCACGGAGTACGCCGACACGCGCGCCTGGTTGATGCGCTGCCTGGGCGAGGCCTTCGCGCACACCGACCGCGCCGAGGAGCGCTTCGGGTCGCTGCACGGGCAGATGGGCGACGACGCCCGCGACGCGGTGAAGCGCGCGTTCAACCTCGACCCCGCGCGGCACCCGCTGCGCGTGCTCATCGCCACCGACGCGGCGCGCGAGGGGGTGAACCTCCAGAACCACTGCGCCGACCTCTTTCACTTCGACGTGCCCTGGAACCCCTCGCGCATGGAGCAGCGCAACGGGCGCATCGACCGCACGCTGCAGCGCGCGAAGGAGGTGCGCTGCCACTACTTCTTCCACCGACAGCGCCCCGAGGACCAGGTGCTCCAGGCCCTGGTGCAGAAGACCCGCAAGATCCTCAAGGAGCTCGGCTCGCTCTCCGAGGTGGTGGACCGCAACCTCGGCGAGCAGCTCCGCGAGGGGATCCGCCGCGACGAGGTCGCCGCCCGCGCGCAGCGCATCGAGGCCCTGCCCATCCCCGGGCTGCTCCCCGCCCCCATCGCCCCACCCGTGAGCGACGAAGACCCCGGCCTCGACGAGCGCGACGCGGGCGATGACACCGTGGTCGACGAGCTCGAGACCGCGCGGGCCTCCACCGCGCGCTTGCAAGAAGAGGTCAACGAGCTCGCGGCGATGCTCGACAAGGCGCGCAACGCGCTCAAGGTCGACCCCCAGCGCCTGCGGCACGTGCTCGACGCGGCGCTGTCGATGATCCACGCGCCGCCCCTCGCGGCCCTCGATGGACGCACCGAGGAGCGCGAGGGGGAGG
>JBILLI010000774.1:0-3642 GCA_044376155.1 Polyangiales bacterium | reverse complement strand
CGCGAGGCCCACGGAGAGGGGGCCGCGGGCGTCGAAATCCCGGGTCACCGCGGGGGTCGTGGCCGGGGGCGGGGTGACCGCGGCGGCGCGTCGTCGGGCCTCGTCGTCGGCGGCCCGTCGGGCCTCGGCCTCGGCGCGCTGCCGGGCCTCTTCGTCGGCGCGTCGTCGGGCCTCGGGGTCTTCGGGCGCGGGGCCCATGGCGTTGGGCGCGAAGAGGGCGTCGAGCATCGAGGCGACGGTGGGGCCCGCGTCGTCTTCGTGCACGATGCGCTCCTGCCGCGCGCTGCGCCCGGTGTTGCCTTCGACGAGGGTGAGGGTGAGGGTGTACTGCCCGCTGAGCAGCCGCACCTCGCCCTGGAGCAGGTGCGTGATGCTCGCCTGGCCGATGCGCCGCGCGAGGTCGAGCAGGCCCGTGGGCGGAGAGACCCCGATGGCCTCGTTCACCTGCGTGCGCGTCGCGACGATCGACCCGCGCGCCACGAGGCTCCCGCGCACCACCCCGGCGACGCCCTGGAGGTACCCGTCGGAGGCGTTGCCCGTGAAGTCCTGCAGGGCCACGGTGACGCCCTGACCCGGGAGGCTCGGCGGCGCGGGGGTCTGCGCGAAGGCCGCGGAGGGGAGGGCCGCGGGGATGAGGGCGAGGGCGAGGGCGAGGGCGAGGGGTCTCATCCGATCACCTCGCGCTCTTTGCCCGGACCCTTGGGGGCGCCGACGATGCCCTCGCGCTCCATCTTGTCGACGATGCGGGCGGCGACGTTGTAGCCGATGCCCAGGTACCGCTGCACGTACGACGTGGAGCACTTTCGCGAGGTGGTCACGAGCTGCACGGCCTTCTCGTATTTGTCCGCGGGGACCTTGATCTCCGCGGGGCCGTCGTCGGCCGCGGCCTCGTCGTCCTCGCGGGGGCGGAGGATGTCTTCGTCGAAGTGGGGGCGGCCCTGGGCGCGCCAGTGGTCGGTCACGCGCTGCACCTCTTCTTCGGACACATACGCGCAGTGTACGCGCCGCAGGTCGCTGGAGCCCGGCGGGAGGATCAGCATGTCGCCGCGACCGAGCAGGTGCTCGGCGCCCTGCTGGTCGAGGATGGTGCGCGAGTCGACCTTCTGGCTCACCTTGAACGCGATGCGCGCGGGGAAGTTGGCCTTGATCATCCCGGTGATCACGTCCACCGAGGGCCGCTGCGTCGCCAGGATCACGTGGATGCCCGCGGCGCGCGCCTTCTGTGCGAGGCGGGCGACGGCGGCCTCGATGTCCTTGCCCGCGACCATGATGAGGTCGGCGAACTCGTCGACCACCACGAGGATGTACGGCAGGCGCACGGGCTTGGGCGTGCCGGCCTTGGCGGCGGTGATGTCGGCCGACTCGCCCTCGACCTCGGGCAGCTCCATGGTCGTGCCGGTGCGCTTGGTGCGCACCGGACCGTCGAGGCCCTTGAGCGGAACGCCTTCGTCGATGGCCCGGGCCACGCGCTCGTTGTAGGTGTTGATGTTGCGCGCGCCGGTCTGCGCGAAGAGCTGGTAGCGCCGCTCCATTTCGTCGACCACCCAGCGCAGCGCGAGGGTGGCCTTCTTCATGTCGGTGACCACCGGCAGGAGCATGTGGGGGATGTTGTCGTAGACCGCGAGCTCAACGACCTTGGGGTCCACCATCAGGAGCTTCACGTCGTCGGGGCTGCGCTTGTAGAGCAGCGACGTGAGCATCACGTTGAGGCCCACGCTCTTCCCCTGTCCCGTGGCGCCCGCGATGATGAGGTGGGGCATGGTGGCGAGGTCGGCGAAGTAGGGGGCGCCGACGACGTCCTTGCCGATGGCGACGGGGAGCGCGCCCTTGAGGCTCTTGAAGGCCTCGGTGTCGACGAGCTCACGAAAGGTCACCATCTGCCGTTGGGCGTTGGGGATCTCGAAGCCCACCCTCCCCTTGCCCGGGATCGGCGCCACGATGCGGACCTTGCTCGCCTCCAGGCTCATCGCGATGTCGTCGCTGAGCCGCGCGATCTTCGCGAGCTTGGTGCCCGCCGCGGGGAGCACCTCGTACGTGGTCACCACCGGCCCGGGGTGGATCTCCATCACCTTGCCGTCGATGACGTAGTCCGCGAGGGTCTTGATGAGTTTGTCGGCGGTCCCGCGGAGCTGCGCCTCGTCGAAGTTCACCCGCGCGGCGGGGGGCGCGGCGAGGAGGTCGATGCCGGGCATCTCCATTTCCACGGGCGGCGGCGGCTCGGCGACCTTCTCGACCTTTACCGTCGCGCGCTTCATGGCCTTCGCGATCTCGTGGTCGTGCCGCACGATGGACGCGTCGGCCACGCCATCTCCCTCCGCCTCTGCGGTCGCGACGGCCTCCTCCACCATCTCGGGGACCGCGGGGGTCTCGGGCGCGGTGTCGATGGCCGAGGGCTCCTCCCAGGGCGGGGTCTCGTCGTCGGGCGTCGCCGGGGCCGCGGGACGTCGCCGCGCCCGCGGGGTGCGGGGCGTGGCGCTCACCACCTGCGGGGGCGCGTGCGGGGTCACCGGCGCGGGGGCGGCGGTCACCGCGGGCGCCGGGGCCGGGGCGTCGCCCGTCACGATGCGCGGGGGCGCGGGGGGCGTCGAGGGGCGGTCGTCGTGGTCCTCAGGCTCGGGGGCCGCGGCGCGCGGGCGGAGCCGTCGGGTGCGCACAGGCCGTTGCGCCGCAGGGGCTTCGGGAGACACCACGGCGGGCGCGTCGGCGCGCTGGAGCAGTGCGGCGGCGTCGCCCGACGGGCGGTCCTCGGCGTCGTCGAAGTCGTCGAAGGTCTCGTCGGCGCGGCGGCGCGAGCGCTCCTCGTGGATGGCCTTGGCCATGGAGCCCACGCCGTTGCGGAGCATCACCGTGCCCTTGGAGCCCACGGCCTTCGCGCTCGACGCGACGCCCACGAGGGAGAGCCGGGTGCGCACCACCAGGGCGACGAGCAGGGCGGTGAGCACCACGGTGTTGGCACCCACGGTGCCCACGGTGGCGCGCAGCGATTCACCGAGGGTGCTCCCGAGGAGGCCGCCGGGGATGAGCCCGCCCAGCGCGGGGCGCTCGCCGAACCAGAGGTGCAGCGCCGTGGCGACCGCGGCGATGATGGCCCCGGTGCCCAACAGGCGAAGGAAGCGCACCGGGCGGGTCGTGCGGCGAAAGAGCCGCAGGGAGAGGATGAGCAGCGCCCAGGGGATCAGCACCGCCGCGGTGCCCAGGAGGGCGACCAGGGACTCGGCGACGCGGGCGCCCAGGGGGCCGATCCAGTCGGCCCCGCCGCGGGCGTCGAAGCTCGCGAGGCTCAGCGCCAGAAGCGCCGCGGACGCGAGGCAGAGCAGCCCCAGGACCTCGTGGCGCTTGGGCTCCACGAGGCGAATCTCACGGCGGGCGTTGGCGTGCGAGGACACGGCGCGAGGGCGTGCCACAGGTCCCCGGGTGAACGCGAGATTCCCGCAGGGGGCCTCGCGGTGACGAGAGGTGTTGACCGTGGGGGAGCGTCGGTTACGATGTCGGCGCCCGCGGCGAGGCGTCGAATGCACGACGACGGGGACCGTCGGTCCTCTGGGCAGAGGCGACCGGAGCCCTCCGTGCGCGAGGAGACGATGCGAAGACAACGACGAGCCGCCGTGATGGTGGCGTTCCTGATGGCGGTGGCCGGTTGCA
>JBILLI010000772.1:0-3645 GCA_044376155.1 Polyangiales bacterium | reverse complement strand
CTATCGCGTCGCGGTGGACATGCTCACCCGCGCGACGAAGACCACCGACGCGGCGCCCGACGTCAGTGTCTTCCCGGTGGAGCGCGACCCCGAGACGGGCGGGCGCAAGATCGAGGAGATCGCGTTCGAGGTCGCCGACACCGAGTCGACGTCACACGCGACGAAGAAGGCGCGCAAGCTCGCGATGCGGGGCGTGCGACGGCTCTTCTACGTGCGCGTCGAGGATCACTCGGTGCACGAGTGGCAGCACGACACCGGGGCGTGGGTCGCCCTCTCGACCGACGCGCAGATCGTGGACCGCTGCTTCGCGCTGCCCATCCCCGTGCGCGCGCTCGCCGATGAGCTATTGGCCGACGAGACCGTCGTGCGGGTGGTCCTCGCGCGGAGGCACCCCCTCGTCGTCGCCGAGATCGAGCGGGGTGAGGCGCGGGGCGAGGCGCGGGGCGAGGCGCGGGGCGAGGCGCGGGGCGAACTCAAGGGGCGGCGTGATGCGCTGCGCGCGCTGCTGCGGGCGAAGGGCCTCGGGACCGGGGCCGAGGACGAGGCGCGCATCGAGGCGTGCGTCGACGCCGCGACGCTCGACCGCTGGGTCATTCAGGCGGCCGGGGCGAGCGCGCTGCGCGACGTGTTCCGCGACGGCGCGTGAGCCCCGAGCCCCGCGAAGACCGGGGTGCGGCGGTCGGAACGCCCGGGTGCCACCGCCACGTGCCCCCCCTGCGTAGGCCGCGCCGCGCCGCGTCACGTCGGCGGGGCTGCATTTCTTCGCGGGATTGGACTATAGAGCGCGCGCCCGCGGGGTCGCGCTCCCCGCGGCGGAGCGACGATGCCCGCGAGCTACCTCGATGTCGACGGAACGATCGTGCGGACGAACCTGGTCCACCCGACGTTGTTCTACCTGCTCAACCAGGCCTCCCCGAGGCGCACCCTCTCGCGCCTCGCCGGGGCCCTGGCGCGCGCGCCGAGGCTCGCCCTCGCCGAGCTCCGCGACCGCCGGGAGTTCAACGTGGAGCTGTTCAAGCTCTACCAGGGCATGACCGAAGACCGGATGATGCTCCTGGCCGACGAGGCCTACGAGAAGGTGCTCCGCCCCGCGGTGTACAAAGACGCCCGGGAGCTCGTGCGGCGCTGCCTCGACATCGGCCACGACGTGGTCATCGTGTCGGGCGCCCTGGACTTTCTCATGCACCGCCTCGCGAAGGACCTCGGCGCCACCCACGTCATCGCCAACCGCCTGGAGTACGCCGACGGCGTGGCCACGGGGCGCATGATCCCGCCGGTGGTGGCAGGGCCCATGAAGGCCATCCTCATTCGCGAGCACGCCCACGCGCACGGGCACCACCTCGACGACTGCTTCGCCTACAGCGACTCGTACTCCGACGTGCCGATGCTCTCCGTGGTGGGCCATCCCTCCGCGGTGAACCCCGACACGGCGCTCACCCGCCTCGCGCACGCCCACAACTGGCCCATCCTCCACCTGGATCGCACCCCGTGACCGCACACCCCTGCGTCGTGACCCTCGACCGCCGCAGCGCGCCCCGCGTGCTGTTCTCCGGTGACAAGCTCGTCGAAGTCGACCTCCCGCCCGGCACCCGGGTGATGTACCCCAAGGCCCCCCTCGCGGGCCTCAAGGACCCCGACGCGGCGATCCGTTACGCGATCAACCACCCCGAGAACGCCGAGCCCCTGCACGCGCTGCTGCGCCCGGGGATGCGGGTGGTCATCGCCCTCGACGACATCTCCCTGCCGCTGCCCCCGATGCGCCGCCCCGACGTGCGCGAGCGCGTGCTCAACATCGTGCTGCCGCTGCTCGCCGACTACGGCGTCGACGACATCGACATCATCATCGCCACCTCGGTGCACCGCAAGATGAACGCCCAGGAGGTGCGGCACATCGTCGGTGACAAGGTGTTCAACGCCTACTGGCCCAAGCGCCTGTACAACCACTGCGCCGAGGCCCCCGACGGGATGAAGAAGGTCGCCGAGACCGAGCTCGGCGAGCCCGTGATCCTGAACAAGAAGGCCGCCGAGAGCGACCTGATCATCTACGTGAACCTCAACCTCGTGCCCATGGACGGCGGGCACAAGAGCGTGGCCGTGGGGCTGTGCGGGTACGAGAGCCTCAAGGCGCACCACAACCCCTACGTGATGCGCAAGTGCCACTCGTACATGGACCCCAAGGCCAGCGAGCTGAACACCGTGGTCGAGCGCCAGGGCAAGGCCTGCAACAAGGTGCTCAAGGTCTTCACCATCGAGACCACCATCAACAACCGGATGTTCGACCGGCCGCTGTACTTCCTGCACAAGAACGAGGACGACTGGTCCGACCTCGACCGCGCGACCTTTCGCGGGATGAAGTACGCGCTCGACCGCTCGCCCGACGACCTGCGCCACGAGATCTTTCGGCGCGTCCCGTCGCCCTTCGAGATCACCGGGGTCTTCGCGGGTGAGACCGAGGCGGTGCACCAGAAGACCCTGAAGAAGTGCTTCGAGCAGTACGCCGTGCCCATGGAGGGACAGGCCGACATCGTGGTGTGCGGCGTGCCCTTCATCTCGCCCTACAACGTGAACGCCTACCTCAACCCCCTGCTCGTGCAGGTGATGGCCCAGGGGTACATGTTCAACCTCTACCGGGGTGAGCCCGTGGTGAAGAAGGGGGGCACGATGATCATCACGCACCCCTGCTCCGACCGCTTCGACCCCGAGCAGCACGCGCCCTACGTCGAGTTCGTGCACCGTCTCCTGCCCGAGACGCGCGACGCGATGACCCTGCACAAGAAGTACGAGGCCGAGTTCTCGCGCAACCCCGCGTACCTCGAGATGTACCGCAAGGGCACCGCGTACCACCCCGTGCACCCCTTCTTCATGTGGTACTGGGGCGAGGCGGGACGTCAGTGGCTCGGCCGGGTCATCGTGGTGGGCGCCGACAACGAGTACATCCCGAAGATCCTCGGGTATGAGACCGCGCGGTCGATGCACGAGGCGCTGGAGATGGCGCAAGACACCGCGCCGCGCTCGCCCGCGATCACGTGCATGCACATCCCGCCCATCGCGATGGCCGACATGAAGGTGCGCGCGGGGGGCGTGAAGTGAGCGCGCGCGAGAGCGTCCCTCCGCCGCTCCCGCTCGACGCTGACGAGGAGCTCGACGCCCGGGTCTCGCTGCCGCCGCCGCCCCCGGGCGCGCTGGTGGAGCGCCTCGCGGATGGTCCCGTGCGCACCCACCCCCCGCTCTCGCTCGACCAGGTCTTCGAGGGCGCGCGGGTGCTGGTGGTGGGCGGCACGGGCTTTCTCGGCAAGGTGTGGCTCTCGATGCTGCTCTGCCGCTGGCCCTCCATCGGCAAGGTGTTGCTGGTGGTGCGCAGCCGCAAGGACATGGACTCCGAGGCGCGCTTCTGGGCCAGCGTGGCCTCCAGCGAGCCCTTTCGCCCGCTGCGGGAGATGCACCCCGGCGCGGCCTACGAGGACTTTCTGCGCGAGAAGGTGCAGGTCCTCGACGCCGACGTGAGCCGACCGCTGTGCGGGTTCAGCGCCGAGACCATTCGCGACCTCAGCGGCACCGTCGACGCCGTGGTGAACGTCGCGGGCGTGGTGGACTTCGATCCGCCCCTCGACGAGGCGATCAACACCAACGCCCGCGGGATGCAGA
>JBILLI010000773.1:0-3645 GCA_044376155.1 Polyangiales bacterium | reverse complement strand
ATCGGGGGACGGGAGGTCGACGTGCGGCACCTCGCGACGATCCATGCCGGGCAGGAGGCGGTCATCGAGAACGGCGACGCGCCCGCAGAGCTGCTGCTGCTGCAGGGGCGGCCCATCGGCGAGCCCGTGGTGCAGCGCGGGCCCTTCGTGATGAACAGCGTCGACGAGATCCGTCAGGCGCACCTGGACTACCAGCGCACGCAGTTCGGCGGCTGGCCCTGGCCGCACAGCGCGCCCACCAACGGCTTCGAGTCGCAGCGCTTCGCCCGCCACGCCGACGGCCGCACCGAGCGCGCGCCGGGCTGACCCTCCCCGCGGCGCCCAGAATCGGTAGCGTTGGGGCCAATGGCGAAGAAGCGCGTGGTGACCCTCGACCTGGGCAACGGATACCGCCCGCCCCCGCCCCTGCCGTCGTTGGGGGCGACCGATCCGCGGCTGGTGGAGGTGGAGCGATACCTCCACCTCGGGGGCGGCCCCGCGGAGATCACGCAGGCCCTCGCGTCGCCCGCGCCCGCGGTGCGCGCGCTGCTCACGCGCTACCTCTCGCTGCCCGAGGCCCTCGACCTCGGCGTGGCGCCCTGGGATCAAAGGGCCTACGACGCGATGACCCCCGCGGAGAAGCGCGCGCGGTCGAAGGTGCACCGCGCCGCGGCCCGGGCGCAGCAGGAGCGCGCGTGGGGGCTCTTTCACGCGGTGACCGCGCTGATCGACACCGACGAGGGGCGCGCCCTGGCCCGCGCGCGCTTTCACGAGGCCGGGGCCCGCGCGCGCTTCGAGATCGGCCGGGCGCTCATCGCTCGGCGCGAGCGTCTCTCGCGCGACGACTTCGCCGTGATCGCGACGCTGCTCGACGCCGAGCCCGCCCCCGACGGGCTCCCGGCCTTCACCTTCGGCGCGGTGGGCGCGGTGGAGATGAGCCCCGACGACGCCTGGGAGCGCCTGCACCCGCGGCTCGCGCCCGACGCCGTGCGGGAGGAGCGCGGGAGGCAGCAGGCCATCGCGATCCTTCACGCGCTGAACGAGGCGAAGACGGTCGACCCTCGCTGGGCCGACACCTTTCGCCGCCTGCTGCGAGACCCGGTGCTGGGCGCGGGGGCGCTCTGGCCCCTGGGACGTCTCGAACTCGACGCGTCGTGGGTTGAGCCGCTGCTGGGTTTCGTGCACCTCAACCCCGCGGTCGTCAACGTCTGGGACCGGCGGGCCATCGCGATGATCGCGCGGGTGGCCGACGCCCGCTGCGCGCCCTACCTGCTGCATGCGCTCGCGCAGCACAGCGCGGCTGCGCCCGAGGTCCTCGACGGCCTGTCCCGCTGCGTGAACGACGAGGTGCGCGCGGCCGTGCGCGCGTGGCTCGAGCCCCGCATGCGCGAGGAGCCGCGGCCCGCGTGGATCCCGTGGGCGCAGGCCCAGGCGATCGTCGACGGGGCGCTCGGCCCGGCGTAGGGGCGCGGGGAGGTGCGAGGGCGATTGCCTGGGACACTCGTTCGCGGCGATGCTCGAAGCATGCGCGCCCTTCGCTTCGCCCTCGCCCCGGTGCTCGCGCTCGCCTGCGCCAACCAATCCGTGGTGGGCGGCATCGATGTCGCCACCGTCGCCGACACCCCCGACGTCACCCCGCCCACCGACGCGTTCGACGCGGCCGTGGCGATGGACGCGGTCGACGTTGCGCCCCCCCTGGACGTCGCGCCCGACCTCGGCCCCGACGACGTCCGCGTGCCCGGGATGTGCCGCGGCGACGACGACTGCGCGGGCTCCCCCGACGGCGCGGTGTGCGACCCCGACACGCGCCGCTGCGTGGGCTGCACGGCGACGCGAAACGATTGCGGCGCAGGGGAATACTGCGACACCGCGATGCGCCGATGCCTCTCCGGATGCCAGGACGACGACGCCTGCCGCGCCGCCTCCACGGGCGACGGCGGGGTCGCGCGCTCGCTGCGGTGCGACCCCAGCAGCCGTGCCTGCGTGGCGTGTGTGGTCGACGCGCACTGCCCCGCGGGCACGCTCTGCGTGGGCAACGTCTGCGTGGCGGGATGCAACCCTGGCCGTGCGTGTCCCACCGGGCAGTCGTGCTGCAACGGCGGCTGCGTCGACCCGCAAGCGAACACCGCGCACTGCGGCGGCTGCGGGCAGGCGTGCAGCGTGGCCAACGCGTCGGCGGCCTGCGCCAACGGCACCTGCGCGGTGGGCATGTGCATGGCGCCCTTCGGCGACTGCGACACCTCCCCCGGCAACGGCTGCGAGACCGACACGTCGACCTCCCTCGCGCACTGCGGCGGGTGCAACCGCGCGTGCGCGTCGCGGCCCAACACCGCCGCGCGCTGCGAGGCGGGGCGCTGCGGGTACACCTGCACCCCGGGCTTCGCCGACTGCGACGGGGTGGAGTCCAACGGCTGCGAGGTCGACATCCGCGCGTCCACGGACCACTGCGGCGGGTGCGGGCTGCGGTGTGATCCGGCCAACGCCACCGCGCGCTGCGAGATGGGCCGCTGCGCCGTGGGCGCGTGCGCGGCCGACTTCGGCGACTGCGACGGCAATGCCACCAACGGCTGCGAGGCCGACCTGCGCAGCACCCTCGCGCACTGCGGCGCGTGCGGCAGGGGGTGCGCGTCGGCGCCCAACTCCCTCGTGGTCTGCGCCGCGCGGAGCTGCCAGCGCGTGTGCGCCACGGGCTTCGCCGACTGCGACGGCGACGCGTCCAACGGGTGTGAGGTCGACACCCGCACCAGCAACGCCCACTGCGGCGGATGCGGCATGGCCTGCGCGAACGTCGGCGGCGCCGTCGCCTGCACCGCGGGCGCGTGCGCGGTCACCCGCTGCGACGCCGGGCGCGCCGACTGCAACGGCAACGGACGCGACGGGTGCGAGGTGACGCTCGCCAGCGACGCCGCGCACTGCGGGGCCTGCGGCAACGCGTGCCCCAGCGTCGAGGCGCGACGGCTCTGCACCGCGGGGAGCTGCGCGCCTGCGAGCTGCCGCGCGGTGCTCCAGGCCACCCCGGGCCTGCCCGACGGGCGCTACCGGCTCGACCTCGACGGTGACGCCAGCGGCGCCGCGCGTGACTACGCCTGCGACATGCGCAACGGCGGCTGGACCTACGTCGCCAACCAGGTCCCCACGACGCTCCTCGACGACGTGCTCACGACGGTGAACGAGACGCTCATCGGGCAGCTCGATCGCTCGTGGCGGCTGGGAAATCCCGAGATCACCCGCGTGCGCCCGGCGGTGGCCTGGCGGCTGAGCGACGAGGTGCAGAACGTCTTCGTCGCCCCCGCGTGTGTGGTCGATTGGAGCCAGGACTACATCCGCGTCACCACCCCGCACCCCTGCACCACGGGCTACACCACCCCGGCGCTCAACACCCTCGTCAACGGCCGCTGGACCTTCTGCTCCGCGCGCGGCATCGGGATCAACAACGAGGGGCGCAGCTGCTCGATTCGCATGAACGAGAGCGGCTTCGGCCTGGGCATCGGCGCGCTCCCCAACGGGCGCGCCTACACCTGCGACTACAACACCGCGCGCCGGGTCTCGCTCGCGTTCCAGTGAGCGCCCGCGCGGGCGGAACGTTTGCCCTTTCGCGCGCCCGCGGCGATGCTCGCGCCATGCGCGCCCTTCGCTTCGCCCTCGCGCCGGTGCTCCTGCTGGCCT
>JBILLI010000132.1:0-13227 GCA_044376155.1 Polyangiales bacterium | reverse complement strand
TCCCGCTCCACGGTGCGCGCGAACCACTCGCCGAGGGCCTCGGCGTGGGCGGTGAGGTCGAGGTGGCGAAAGAGTGCGTGGTGGTCCTCGAGGAGCGCGAGCTCGCGCCCGCGAAACTCGTAGGGCACTGACTCGCGGATCGGTCGGGAGATGCGCTCCAGCACCGCGTCGTAGCGCAGCGGGTCGCGCAGGATCGCCGCCGAGATCGGGAGCACCACCCCTCTCGGCACGAACCCACGCCGCGCCAGCGCCCAGTGGATCAACCAACGGTGCAGGCGCCCGTTGCCATCGTGGAAGGGGTGCAGGTAGACGAACCCGAAGGCGAGCACCGCCGCGCCCACCACGGGCGGGACCGGGTTGTCGTCGGCGCGCGTGAGGTGGTTCGCGAGTTCGATCCACGCGTCGACGAGCTCGGGGAGCGCCTCGGGGACCGGCGGGAGCAGAAACACCTCCTCGTGAAAGTCGACGCCGGACCGTCCGACCCAGTTCTGTTCAGCCCGCAGGCGGAGCTCGGCGTAGGGCTCGTCGACGATGGCGTTCTGCACGCGCACGAGCAGCGCGCGCGACATCAACGGCGCCTCGCTGGCTTCTCGGAGCGCGCGCACGAAGCGCTCAGCCCGCCCCTCACGCGGGGTCTCGCGTTCGATGGCGTAGGTCGAGCGGGTCTCCTTGTCGAAGAGGTACGCCGTCGCGCGCCAGAGAACGGCGGGCGGCGTGCCTTCGAGGAGCGCGCGCGCCTGCGCGTCGAGCCGGGGCGCATCCTCGATCTGCCGCGCGAGGAGCGGGGTGCGTGAGACCATCGGACACATCGTCGCGCGCGGCGAGAGCGTGTTCCGACGGACCCGATGTCGACGGCTGTTCCACGCGACCCCCGTGACGTGGCGGGCGGGATCCAGCAGGGGGATGTAGTTCCCTTGCGTGAGGTCAGGCAGGTCGAGCCTCGCGTCGAGGAGCCACTCGTAGAGGAACCACAGCCTGCGCAGGTACTGGCCCGTCGGCTGCGCCCGCAACGCATCGCCGAGCTCGTGCGCGGGCATCGCGGCGAGCACCGCACGCATCACGCGGAGGTCGACACCCTCGTACTTCAGGGCAAAGATCAGGTGATCCACCGTGGTGTCGCCCGGGTGGTACGCGCGCAACAGGTGCACGTGGGTCCGCCCGTCCGGGCGATGATCCGCCCGCATCGTGCCGCCGCCGACGGAGGAGGTGCGCGCGAGCCAGAGCGTCGGCAGGCTGAAGCGGCGCAGCAACGCCGCGTAGCCCACCGGGACCTCGTCGGCTTCGGTCGTCATGCAGAAACGATTATTGCCGCGCAAAAACGATTACGTCAGGCCATGTCTCTGCAAAAATGATTACGTCCGACGACCGGGTGCGCAGCGTCGTGCTGCTCAGTCGAGGTACCCGGCGCGGCGCGCCTTGAAGGCCCAGGTGCGTCGACCGAAGGGGACCATGACCGTGACGCTCAGTATCGCGTCGTCGCCGCTCCGCCAGTACATGATCCGGTAGCACGACAGCGGTGTGCCCGCCGGCCGGGTCGACGGTAGGTAGCGCGGGACCAGATCGTTCAGCGAGTCGGGATAGCGTCCGTGATCGGCCCGAAAGTGATCGACCGCCGGGATGATCAGCCGCTCGTTGCGCATCGCCAGTCCCGCGCCCTTGAAATGGTCGAGGGCGATACCCGACAACGCTCCGACCGCGATGAGAACGAGCGAGATCGCCATCTGCCGGGCCCGGGTTCGCCGCCCGACGGCGAAGGTCACGAGCGCCCAGGGCACACCGACCGCGACGAACGCCAGCGCGAGGACCGGGAAGATCCGCCCGTAGCAGCAGGAGGAGAGCAGGATCACGCCGGCGAAGGCCACAACGGCGGTGGGCATGCGCCGCGCCTCACGCGGAGGAGGGTGGAGCGTCGCTTCGCGGTATGGGCCTGCCGGGTGCTGCGCCACGCCGTCACGGTAGACCGACCGGGGTGACGCGTGCGACCCCGCGTCGCCACGGTGGCGCCGGTTGACGTAGCCTGCGGGCGCAGGGAGGCCCCCATGAGCGACGCGCCGAGAATGCCCTACCGCACGGGCGACGAGCCCGAGACGCGCCCCGCGCCGCCGCCCTTCTTCGAGCGCGCGTGGACCGACGTGCACACCCTCGGCGGCTCGTGGGCGTTCTACCAGGTGCTCCTCACCGCGGTGATCGCCGTGGGCATCGTCGGCGCCGCGTCGCCGCCCGCGGGGGCCGCGGCCGTGCTCGTGGCGGGGGTTCTGCTCGTGCGACGGCACCGGCAGCGACGGCCCGTGACCCTGCGCGCCGAGGTGCGCGAGGGGGTTCTCTCCGTGCGCTTTCACGCGCAGACGATGCTCGAGGCCCCGCTGTCCTCGGTGCGCGACATCGTGGTGGATCGCACGGAGATCCAACGCGTGACCTACCACCAGGGCGTGGGTGAGCCGATGCCGAACACGCAGGTGAGCGGCGGGGTCTCGGCCGGGCGACTCGCGGCCCGCCTCGGTGACGACCGCGTCGTGCGGCTGACCCAGACCGCCGCGAACGACTCCGCGTGCATGGAGGCCTTCGGCAAGCTGCGGGTGTTCCTGCGGGCGCACGGGTGGAAGCCGGTCGACGAGCGCTGACCGCTCGGCCCGCGCGTCGTCGCTTGCGCGTGTGGCGCCCTCGCTGGCACAACCCCACGATGGCCCGCGACGCCCTCAAGCGACTCTCGCACACGCTCTCCGAACGTCTGCGGCACGCGCCCGGCGCGCTCCCGATGGACGCCGCGGGATGGGTCCCGCTGAGCGACCTGCTCACGGACCTCAAGGTCTCCGCCGAGGACCTCGACGCCGTGGTGCGCGAGAACAACAAGTCGCGCTTCACCGTGCGCGACGGGAAGATCCGCGCGTGTCAGGGGCACTCCCTCGCGCACACCCCCGTCACCCGCGAGGCGCTGGAGGCGTCGTGGTCCCGGGATGACAGCGGAGAAGCCCTGTGGCACGGCACCTCGCTCGCGGTGCTGCCGTCCATCGCGCGCGAGGGGATCCTCCCGGGCGAGCGCTCCCACGTGCACCTCGCCCCGGCCACCGACAGCGCCGTGGGCAAGCGCGCGGGCGTCGACGCGCTGCTCGAGGTCGACACCCACGCCTTGCGCCGCAAGGGGATCGACGTGTTCGTGAGCGACAACGGCGTGCGCCTGGTGCGCGCGGTCCCGCCGGACTGCATCACGGGCGTGACCCCGGGCACCGCGCGGGCGACCGCCGAGCTCCCGCCCCTCGCGGCGTCGCTGGGCTGGGCGGTGCGGTCATGATCCGCGCGCTGCTCGCGTGCGCGCTGCTCGCGGCCTGCGCGCCAGAGATGGTGCGCGTGGTGGAGCCCGACGCGCGGGTCTCGGTCGACGTCGTCGCACCGATCTCCATCGACGTGACCGGCCTCGACATCGCCGACGCCGCCGTCGAAATGGACGCGGCGATGAAGCCCGATGTCCCCGCGACGCCCGCCGACGTCGTTCGCGTCGACACCCCCGCGACGGACCGGGTCACGGTGGTCGACGCGCCGCGGCTCCTCGACGCGCCGCCCGACTGCGGCCGCGAGCTCACCACCTGCTGCGGGGGCAACCTCTGCCTGCCCGGCCTGCGCTGCGTCGAGACGCGCTGCGTGCAAGACCCCACCTGCGGCTCGCTGAACCGCACCTGCTGCGGCGGCTCCGCGTGTGACCCGGGTCTGCGCTGCGACGAGGGCCGCTGCGTGGGCGACACCTGCGTCGCCATCGGGTCACCCTGCGGCGACGCCGACACCTGCTGCGCGGGGCGCGTGTGCCGCCCGTCTCCGACCACGCGAACCTGCTGCACCGAGGTCGACGGCCCCTGCACGGGCCCCGGTGAGTGCTGCGGCGCGGCGGTGTGCACCGCGGGACGCTGCGTCGGCGGGTGACGTCCCATCTCCCTGTGGGAGAGGGAGATCGGATCACCCCCCGAGGGTCGCCGCGAGGACCTCCCCCGCGCGACGCGCGTCCTCGGCGGTGACATCGAGGTGGGTCACGGCACGCAACCGTCGCGGACCGAACGCGCTGAGCTTCACCCCGCGCGCCGCCGCGGCCGTGACCACCGTGTCGGCCGTGGTCCCCGCGGGGAGGTCGATCATCACGATGTTGGTGTCGGGCGCCTCGACGGTGACCCCGGGGGCGGCGCGCACGCGGTCGGCGAGGAGCTTCGCGTGGGCGTGGTCGTCGGCGAGCCGCGCGACGTGGTGGTCGAGCGCGTGGAGCCCCGCGGCCGCGAGCACCCCCACCTGCCGCATCCCGCCCCCGAGCATCTTGCGCAGGCGCGTGGCCGCGCGGACGTGCTCCCGGGTGCCCGCGAGCAGCGAGCCCACGGGCGCGCCGAGGCCCTTGGAGAGGCACACGCTCACCGTGTCAAAGGGCGCCGCGAGCTCCGCCACGGTGCGGCCCGAGGCCACGCTGGCGTTGAAGAGCCGCGCGCCGTCGAGGTGCGTCGCGTAGCCCCGCGCGCGGGCGTGGGCGCAGAGGGCCGCGACGCGGTCCTGCGGGAGCACCTTGCCGCCGCCGCGGTTGTGGGTGTTCTCCAGGGTGAGCAGCCGCGTGCGAGGGCACCAGTAGGCGTCGGGCTTGGCGGCGGCGTCGAGGTCCTCGGGGGAGAAGATCACCCCGGCGCCCGCGGTGACGAACTGCACCCCGGCCCACGCCGCGCCCGCGCCGCTCTCGTAGAACGCGCAGTGCGCGCCCTCGGAGGTGATCACCTCGTCGCCCGGCCGGCAGTGCACGAGCAGCGCGATCTGGTTCGCCATCGTGCCCGACGGGACGAAGCGCGCGGCCTCCTTGCCGAGCAGCTCCGCCACGCGGCCCTCCAGGGTGAGCACGGTGGGGTCTTCGCCGTAGACGTCGTCGCCGACCTCGGCGTCGTGCATGGCGCGGCGCATGGCGGCGGTGGGCTTCGTGACGGTGTCAGAGCGCAGGTCGATCATCGCCGCGCACGGGTAGCACAGCCGCGGTCAGGTGAGCAGCGAGACCACCCCGAGGAGCGACAGCGCGCCCGTCACCGCGAGGCCCGCGAGCACCGCCTCGGGCCGGCGTGAGGCCGCGCGCGAGAGCTCGCCGCCGAGGCGCTTCGCGAGGGTGCGCGGACACTCCACGGGGCACTGCCCGTCGTCGATGCGCCGCAGCCGGTCGAGCATCTCGGTGACCGAGCGGTAGCGCTCGCCGCGGGTCTTGCGCGCGCCGTGACGGACGAAGTGCGCGAGCTCCGCGGGCGGCGGCGGCTGGTGCGGGCTGCGCACGTCGCGCGCGAAGGGGACCTCGACGCTGCGCACGCCCTCCAGGCACGCCTCGGGCGCGTCGCGACCCTGGAGGTAGTGCCGCAGGGTCAGGAGCTCGTGGAGCATCACCGAGAGCGCGTAGACGTCGCTGCGCTCGTCGGCGGGCGCGCCCCGTGCCTGCTCGGGGGAGAGATAGGCGGGGTCGCCGATGGGCGCGCGGGCGCCGTCGTCGTTGGCAGGCGCGTCGGGGGCGGCGGGGTGCAGGCGGCGGGCGGCGCTCCAGTCGGTCACGGTGACCTCGCCGTAGCGCCCGACGGTCACCGCGGCGGGGCAGAGGTCGCCGTGCACGACGCCCTGGGCGTGCGCGCACTGCACCGCGAGGAGCACCTGGCGAAACACCTCCACGCGCCGCGCGAAGGGGAAGCGACGGTGGTGCTCCGCGTCGCCGTCGGCGAGGTGGGTGATGATCTGCGCGAGGGTCTCGCCCTCGACGTGGCGCATCACGCCGAGCACGTGCCCGTCGTCGTCGACGCCGATGTCGTAGAGGGCCACGATGTTGGGGTGGTCCAGCGCGCCCAGCGTGCGGATCTCCTCGGCCATGCGCGCGGCGACCTCGCCGCTGGCGGTGCGTGCGCGCTTCACCGCCACGGCCCGATCGAGCTCGCGGTCTCGCGCGAGGAGCACCTCGCCCACCCCGTCGCGGCCGAGCGCCCGCACGAAGCCGAAGCGCGCGCGCTCCTTCGGCGCCGCGGGGCGCGCGGGACGTCGCAGCACCGCGCTGCTCGGCGCCGTGGGGGCCACGGAGTAGAAGGTCAGAGGCTCGTCGAGGCTCGTGACCGGCGCCTCGGGGGGAGGGGCCGCGGGCGCAGACACCGCGGGGGGAGCGGCAGGCACGGGGGCGTGCTCGAACATCAGGGTCGATCGGGCGGGCCGCGCAGCGTGGCTCATGCACACAGAGCATCGGCGCCAGCGCGCGAGGCACAACGGTCCCTGACGGAGATTTCTCGCGATGACTGACGTCGCGCAGCCCGGTCGGTGCGTGGCGGATGTGTGGGCGGAGGTGGGCTGGCGCAGAGCCCCGGCGCTCGCACGCGGAGGGCCCGCGGCGAGGCGGGTCAGATGCCCGGCGGCTGCGTGTCGTCGTCGTCGTCGTCGTCGTCGGGCTTGAGGTTGCCGACGCTCTCCTCGTCGCCCCCGGTGCCTGCGACCGCGTTGCCCGCGGCGTCTCCGGGCGCGGCGCCGTCCTTGCGACCGCGGTTCTTGCGGCCGCCGCGGCGACGACGGCGCTTGCCGCCCTCCCGGGGCGTCTGTTCCGTCGCGGGCGCTCCCTCGGCGAGGGCCGCGGGCTGCGCGTCGTCGCCCTCCGCAACGGGCGCGGGCGCGTCACCCTCGACCGCGGGGGCGGCCTCAGGCCGCGGCCCGTGATGGTGCGACGGGCCCTGCGGACCGCGCTGCGGACGCCCCTCCCCGCTCGGGAAGTGCACCCCACGCCACGCGCCGCCCGCGGGGAAGTTCCGGTGCATCATGTCGATGACGCGCCGCACGCGGAACTTGTTCCGGGGGTTCCACGAGTCGATCCACTCGGCGAAGCGCGCGATGCCGGCGCGGTCGGCGTCGCCGTTGAGCGTCCCCCACCCGAGCAGGTCGCCCACGCGCTGCACGAAGACCTCCTGCTGGAAGTTTGATGGTGTTGCGTGCCCCGCGCCGAAGGCGTCGCCGTGGCGCACCCACTCGGCGTAGAGGGCGTCGACCGCGTCGCGCTCGCTGCGCAGCGCGAGCAGGTGCGAGAACAGCACCGTCATGTGCGCGTGCGTCCCCGGCGGGAGCTGCGGCGCCGCGAGGGTGCTCAGCACCACGGCCTGCGCGGCGGCGACGAGGTCGGCCTCCAGCGCGGGGTCCTTCACCAGCTCGGAGATGGTCGCGAGGTTCTGCAGCGCACCCTCCGCCGCGGGGTTCTCGCGCAGGGCGCCCAGCGCCTCCTTCGCGGCCGCGCGGACCTCTTCGGGGTCTTCGACCTTCGGCGCCACCGGCGCGGTCTCGAGGGTCTCTTCCACCGGGCTCGTCTCGTCGTTCGTCGTCATGGCACCGCTCATACGTTGAATCGGAAATGCACGACGTCACCGTCGCGCATGACGTACTCCTTGCCCTCGATGGCGAGCTTGCCCGCCGAGCGGCACGCCGCTTCGCTCCCGAGGGTGACCAGGTCCTGCCACGACACGACCTCGGCCTTGATGAATCCGCGCTCGAAGTCCGTGTGGATCTTGCCCGCCGCCTGCGGCGCGAGGAAGCCCCGCGGGATCGGCCACGCGTGCACCTCGGGCTTGCCTGCGGTGAAGAACGTGATCAGGTCGAGGATCCCATACCCCGCCCGCACCACGCCGTGCAGCCCCGGCTCACTGAGCCCCACGCTGGCGAGGAAGTCTGCGCGGTCTTCGACCGGCAGCGAGGTGATCTCGGCCTCGATCTTCGCGGAGATCTTCACCACCGTGGCGCCGCGCTTCGCCGCGAGGGCCTCGAGGGCCAGCACGTGGCGGTTCGACGCGCCGGTGACCTCTCCCTCGCCCACGTTGGCGACGAAGAACACGGGCTTGTCGGTGAGCAGAAAGAGATCGCGCAGCACCGCGCGGCCCTCGGGGGAGAGCTTCACCGCGTGCGCGGTCTGCCCCGCGTCGAGGCCCGCGGCCACGGTCTCGAGGGTCTCCACCGTGAGCTTCACCGCCGCGCCGCCGCCCTTGGCCTGCTTGCGCGCGGCGTCGAGGCGCTTCGTGACCGACTCCAGGTCCTTGAGGATCAGCTCGGTCTCGATGGTCTCGACGTCGCTCCCGGGGTCGACCCGGTTGTCGACGTGCAGCACCTGCTCGTCGTCGAAGCACCGCACCACGTGGGCGATCGCGTCGACCTCACGGATGTGTGACAGGAACGCGTTGCCTCGCCCCTCGCCCCGGCTCGCGCCGCGCACCAGGCCCGCGATGTCGACGAAGTCCACCGTCGCGCGGACCTCCTTCTCGGGCTTGTAGAGCTTCACCAGCGCGTCGAAGCGCGCGTCGGGCACGGGGGCCACGCCCACGTTGGGGTCGATGGTGCAAAACGGAAAGTTCGCCGCCTCGGCCTTCGCCGTGGTCGACACCGCATTGAAGAGCGTGCTCTTGCCGACGTTCGGCAGACCCACGATGCCGACCTTGAGACCCACGACGCAGCGAACCTCCATCGCCCCGTTGACTGGTACACGCCCGGGGAGAGGCGCCGGGCTGTTAGCACCGGGCGCCCCAAAAGAGAAGGGCGATGCCCCGAGGAGCACCGCCCTTCAACGTCCGTACCGCTCAGGCGTTCGGCGATTCCGAATCCCGCCACACCATGGATAGGTGGGTGCCCGGATGACCGCGTCAGGCTCCCCGGTGAACTTGCCGGGTCTGCACACAGCGGCCAGGACCAGGCCCGCGGGTTGGAAATGTAGGGGGATTCGCCGCCGTGGTCGCACCTCGCAGAGGGACGCTGAGCACTGTGATGTCGCCCGCGGGCTTTGGCAAGACATGATCTTCGCGCGCCGCGCGAAGTGACCTCAGCGGGGCGCGGGATCCCGCGCGAAGGGCATCAAGCCCTCGGGCACCTCGGCGCCCGCGTCGCCGCTCTGTCGCAGCGCGTCGGCGAGCAGCGGCGTCGCGGCCGAGAGCTCGGGGGTGACCGTGCCATGCACATAGATCACGTAGGGCCCGGCGCGTACCAGCTGTGCCGCCGCGGGGCTGTGGAGCATCACCCCGAGGGAGCCGTGGCGATCACCGACGCTGATGTCGACCATGATCCGTCCGTCGACCACGACGCTGATCCGGTCGATGCGCGCGGCGCCGAGCCTCGAGCCGGGGCGCAGCGGCGCGAAGATGCGGAGCACGTCCGAGCCTCCGCCCGGCGCGGTGCCCAGCATCGCCATCGGGGGCACGTCCAAGGGCGGCGGCCAGACATCGACGGGCCCCTGCACCGACGCGTCGGTGGGCGGTGGCGGCCCGGGCCGCACCGACGCGTCGAGGACCGCGGGGCGCGTCGCCGCAGGGGGGGGCGGCGGCGGTGACGGCGCGCGGCCGCGGGTGGCGAGCACCCCCACGAGCAGCGCGACGACCGCCGCGCCGCCGGCGATGATCGCCACGGGAGGCTTCTTCGGAGCGGGCGCCGCCGGAGCGTCACCCGTGAGGTTGGAGTCGTCAGACATCGGGATAGAGGGTCCTTCAGCGCACCGCGCGCCGGCATCATTCCCCACAACGCGGGCTGCGTCCATGAGTCCGGTCGTCGTAGCGTGGGCGGGATGAACGACGTGATCCCTTCGGACTGGAAGGTCCCTGCCCGCTTCCGCGAACGGGTCGGGCGCACCGCCGGGCGCCAGCGGGCCATGGCCGACAGCGGGCACCTGCTGCTGATCCTCCACGAGGTGCCCGTGGCCAGCGACGCGAAGCGCGTGGCGAGGCTCTTCTGGCGGCAGCCCTCGGGGCAGTGGTCCGAGGCCGCAGAGGGCAAGCGACCGTCGGGCGCCGACGGCCTCGCGGCGCTGAAGCGACACGTGGAGTCGTTCAGCGTGCGCGCCAACGCCCTCGATGACGACGTCGACAAGGCCCGCACCGCCGACACCCTCGTGGCCCTGCTCCGCGAGGCCACCCCCGTCGCCCGCAGCGCGAGGCACCTCACCGTCGCCCTCCAGGACGCGCGCAACGCCCTGGAGGACAAGGACATCATCTCCCTCCGTGACCAGTGCCAGGAGATCGAGCGCGCGCTGGAGCTGGTCATCGCCGACGCGAACCTCGCGATGCAACACATCGAGGCGAAGTCCGCCGAGGCCCAGGCCGAGTTCACCCGCAAGGCCTCCGAGGCCCAGCACCGCTTGAACCTCCTCGGCGCGACCTTCTTCCCCGTCACCGCCATCGGCGCCATCCTCGGGATGAACCTCAAGAGCGGCATGGAGTCAGCCCCCACCTGGGTCTTCTGGTGCGTCGTGGTGGGGAGCTTCGCCCTCGGGATGCTCGTGCGCGGCACCGTCGCGCGGTGATTGCGCGGCGGGGATTGGGCGGGTAGTGTCCGCGCCCCGATGCGCGCCCGTACCCTCGTGCTCCTCGCGGCACTGCTCGCCGCACCTTCGTGCAAGAAGGTGATCGGCGACTCGTGCTCGCAGAGCACCGACTGCTCCCTCCAGGGCGACCGGGTGTGCGACCTCACCCAGCGCGACGGGTACTGCACCATCGACGCGTGTGACCCCGGCACCTGCCCCGACAACGCCGTGTGCGTGGCCTTCAACGCCAACGCCCGACGGCTCACCCGGCGGTTCTGCATGGCGCCGTGTGAGCGCGACAGCGATTGCCGCGACGGCTACCGCTGCGTGATCCCCTCCGCGGCGCAGGCGACGTGCGCGACCACCGCGCCCGAGATCCTCCCCCCGGGGCAGACCTGCAACGTGCGCATCGAAGCGAGTCAACGACCCGGGTGGTGCGAGGTGCGCCCCACCGTGCCCGACGCGGGCCTCGGGGCAGACAGCGGCGCGGCCGCCGACGGCGGCGCGAGCGGGACGTGAGGCTCCTGGGATACCTCGCGCGTCGCATCGGCGCGGGGGCCCTCACGGTGCTGTCCGTCGCCTCGCTCTGCTTCGTGGTGATCCATCTCCTCCCGGGGGACCCCGTCGACGCGCTGCTCGACGAGTCCGCCCCCGCGGCCGATCGCGAGGCCCTGCGACGCGCGCTGCACCTCGACCTCCCGCTGCACCGTCAGTACACCTTCTTTCTCGGCGACCTGCTCTTTCGCGGCCTCGGTCGGTCGTTCACGCACCCCGACCGCACGGCCTTCGCCGAGGTGTTGCGGGTGTGGCCCGACACCGCCCGCCTCGCGCTCTGCGCCGCCCTCGTGGCGTGGACCCTCGCGATCCCCATGGCCCTCCTCGCGGCCACGCGCCCCGGCACGCGCACCGACGCGGCCGTCGGGGTGATCTCCCTCGTGGGCATGGCGCTCCCCTCCCTCTGGATCGGCCCGATGCTCGTGCGGGTCTTCTGCGTCGAGCTCCCGTGGCTGCCCTTCCCCGGCCCCGACGCGCGCGGCGCGACGTCGCTGATCCTCCCGGCGGTGACCCTGGGCGCGGGCATGGCGGGGATTCTCACCCGCATGGGCCGCGGCGCCCTGCGCGACGTGCTGCGCGAGCCCTACGTGCAGACCGCGCGGGCCAAGGGGCTCTCTGAGCGCGTGGTGCTGGTGAAGCACGCGCTGCGCAGCGCGATGGTCCCGCTGCTCACCGTGGGGGGCGCGCAGCTCTCGGCGCTCCTCGGCGGCGCGGTGGTCACCGAGCGGCTCTTCGACCGCGACGGCGTGGGGCTGCTGTTCCTCGACGCGCTGCTGCGCCGAGACATCCCCGTGGTGCTCGCGTGCGTGGTCGCCGTGGCCGCCACGGTGGTGCTCGTGCAGCTCCTCGTCGACCTCGCCTACGCCGCGGTGGACCCGCGCATCCGGGTGCAGTGATGCTCCGCGGGCGCGCGCTCATCGGGGTGCCTCTCGTCACGGCCTTCGGGCTCCTGGCCCTGCTCGGACCGTGGGTCGCGCCCTACAGCCCGCGGGCCATCGACCTCGCCCACGAGATGGCCTCGCCCTCCCGCGCGCACCTGCTGGGCACGGCCGACAACGGCGTCGACGTGCTCTCGGTGGCGCTCTACGGCGCGCGGCTCGCGGGGGCGGTGTCGCTGGCCACCGTGCTGATCTCGCTCTGCGTGGGCGCGATCCTCGGCGGCGGCGCGGCGTTCGTGGGAGGGCGTACGGGTTCCCTCGTCGCGCGGATCACCGACGCGGCGCAGTCGTTCCCGTCGATCCTGGTGAACATGGCGGTGCTCGCGCTGGTGGCGCGGCCGGGGGTGTGGCACCTGGTGATGGCCCTCTCGGTGACGGGCTGGGTGGGCTACGCGCGCGTCGCCCGGGCCGAGGTGCTGCGGCTCCGCGAGCGGGAGTTCGTCACCGCCGCGCGCTGCCTCGGGGCCTCGCCCGCGCGGGTGTTCCTGCGGCACGTGCTGCCCAACGCCGCCGGGCCGCTGGTGGTGCAGGCGACCTTCGGGCTCGGGGCCACGGTGCTCGCCGAGGCGTCACTCTCGTTCCTGGGGCTGGGTCCCGGCGCGTCGGCGTCGTGGGGCGCGCTGCTCGACCAGGGCACCGCGCACCTGCTGCGTACGCCGCGCCTCGCGATGCTCGCGGGCGGGCTCATCGCCGCCACGGTGCTGGGGTTCAACCTCACGGGAGATGTCCTGCGCGACCGGCTGGACCCTCGGGGCGAGGGCTGACCTCGGCCACGGTGCGACCCCGCTGCCCGCGTGACGAGACGGCCCGTGCGGGGTACACCCCTGGGCGATGAGCAGTACGCGACCCTCTCCGCGGCGGGTGGTGACCGGCGCGCTGGCGGCGCTCCTCGCGGGCTGCGGCGCGCGCACGGGCCTGCGGCAGGACCACGACGCCGGCCCCCGCGACGACATCCCCGACGCGGCGCCGCCCCCCGCGCGCTGTCTGCCCGTGTCGATCCGCGCGCAGCGGGGCGCCACGGTGCCGCTGCAGGTGGCCCTGGAGAACGTCCCCACCCCCTACCCCGAGGGCTTCTCGTGGCGCGTGCGCGAGGCCCCCGTGGGCGCCGCCGTGACCCCGACCGCGTCCCGCACCGCCCGCACCGAGATCACCCCCGACCGGGACGGTCCGTGGCGCCTCGAGGCCCTCACGCCCTTCGACGACGGCACCGGGTCTCCCCTGCGCTGCGAGGTGGCCGTCGAGGTGGTCTCTCCCTCGCCGCAGTGCCCGGGCTTCGCGCTGGTGACCCCGCGGGTGCTCGCGCTGCGCGGCGCCGCGCTGGACCTTGCCGTCGACGCCCGCTGGTCCCCCGCGCGCACGGGCCTCGGCGCGGCGCGCGACACCGAGGTGCACGCCGTCGACGACCCCGACGCGCAGGCCGCGGCCTTCGCCGCGCGAATCCCCGCGATGGGC
>JBILLI010000131.1:0-13259 GCA_044376155.1 Polyangiales bacterium | reverse complement strand
GGCCAGTGCGCGACGGCGCAGACCAGAAAGGTCAGCCCGAAGGCCGCGCGGCCGACGAGGAAGGCGAGCATCGTGCGGTGGGTCTCGCGCACGTCACACCGCCCGCACCGAGGCGATGTACACCCCTGAGAGCACGTCGAAGACCACCACCGCGGCGACGAAGGCGCTCATGCTCGCGAAGATCGGCCGCAGCCTGCGGTCGGCGTCGTCGGAGAGGCGTCCGCCGAGCGCGCCGAGCGCGAGGGCCAGGGGCAGCGCGATGGTGGCGAGGTTCTCCTTCACGTCGAAGAGGTTCGACACCATCGGGTGATGACGGTCGAGGAACACCGCCCGCACGTGGATTCGGTAGGTCGGATAGAGCACCGCGCCCAGGAGGTACGTGAGCCCGTACGACACGGCGACCACGCGCCCGTAGACGCGCTCCAGCCGCGGGTTCGACCGACCGCGGAGCATCGCCGGCATGCGCAGCGCGAGGTGCACCGACGAGCCCGCGAGCACCACCGCGCCGACGAAATGCAGCAGCAGCAGCGCCTTGCGCGCGCCGTAGAGAAAGGTCTGGGCGTGCTCGGGGACCACGGCCCGCGGTGAGTACCACGGCCCGCGCGGAGGGCGCACTCGACCGTGACGCGGGGCGAATCCTGGCGGGCAGACTCTGCTACCCTGCCGCGCCGTGAACGACCCGCTCATTGAGGTCCCCGACGCGGTGCGTCCGGGCCCCGGGCTCTCTCCCTGGACCCGCCGCGCGGTGTCAGCCATGGCCGAGGCGCTGTTCTGCACCCGCGAGGGTCCGCCCTCCCCCGAGCGCCTCACCCGGCTGCTCGAAGACCTCGACGACTTCACCGGCCGGGCGGGCCCGCAGGCGCGGCGCTCGCTGTGGCTCTGCCTCGTGGCGGTGTCGCTGCTGGTGCCGATCCTCTTGCGGCGCTTCGCGTCCTTCGCGTCGCTGCCGGTGGACGAACGGGTGCGCGGGCTCGCGCGCATGGAGGCGTCGCCCCTGGGGGTGCCCTTCTTCGGCGCGAAGGCGATCCTGTGTGTGGTCTGGTACGAGCAGCCCGAGAGCGCGGCCCACGCGGGCTACGACGGGCAGTGCCTCACCGCGGTGCGGCGCTCGAAGCAGGGCGAGGCCCTCTCCCCCGAGGTCGCGCGATGACCGGCGGGTACCACAGCGCGCGGGACCACCACACCGACCTCACCCTCGACGCCGACGTGGTGGTCGTGGGCTCGGGCGCGGGCGGCGCGGTGGTCGCCACGGAGCTCGCCCAACGCGGCCTGCGGGTCATCGTGCTCGAGGAGGGCCCGCGGCTGCCCGCGGAGCTTCACGGGCGGATGCGCCCCAGCGAGTCGATGCGGCACGTGTGGCGCGACGGCGCGTTCACCCTCGCGCTCCCGCTCGGCGACACGCCCGCGATCAACGTGACCATGGGGCGCGGCGTGGGCGGCTCGTCGGCGCTCACGGGCGCGGTGTGCTTTCGCATCCCCGACGCGGTGCTCGACCACTGGCAGCGCGAGCTCGGCCTGCGCGACTACACCGCCGCGCAGCTCGAAGACGCCGTGACCCGCGTCGAGAAGGCCATTCACGTCGAGGAGGTGCCGGTCGACATGCGCTCGCGCAGCACCGCGCTCTTCGTCGAGGGCGCGCGGGCGCGGGGCGTCGAGATGATGCCCATTCGCCGCAACACGAAGGGCTGCGACGGCTGCGGGCGGTGCAACTTCGGGTGCCCCCACGGCGCCAAGATGAGCGTCGACCTGTCGTACCTCCCGCGGGCGGTGGAGGCCGGCGCGCAGGTGTGGTCGCACACCCTGGTGGAGCGCGTGGTGATGAAGGGCCGACGCGCGGTGGGGGTCACCGGGCGGCTGCTCGACGGCCCCGCGGGACGGCCCGGCGCGAAGCTCACGGTGCACGCCGCGCGGGTGGTGATCGCCGCGGGCGCCTGGCACACGCCGCTCGTGCTGCGCCGCAGCGGGATCGGTCACCCCCGCTACGTCGGCGAGGGACTCACCCTGCACCCGGGCTTTCGGGTGCTCGGGCGCTTTCGCGAGAAGGTGCGCGGCTGGCAGGGCGCGCTGCAGAGCGCGTACACCGACGCGTACGAGCGCGAGGGGATCACCCTCATGGGGCTCTTCGTGCCCACCGGCGTGCTCGGCGCGACGATGCCCGGCGTCGGCGCGGAGCACATGGAGAACAGCGGCCGCATCGACCACCTCGCGATGTTCGGCGGGATCATCCACGACCAGGGCGGCGGGGCGGTGCACCGGGGCCTCGGCCGCGAGCCCATCGTGACCTACCGCATGGCGCCCGAGGACCGCGCGTTGATCCCCCGGGCGCTCACGCTGATGGCCGAGACCTTCTTCGCCGCGGGCGCCGAGGAGGTGTACCTCCCGGTGCTGGGCATGCACGGGCTGAGCGCCGACGCGTTTCGCGCCCTCGACCTCACGAAGGTCCCCGCGAAGCGGCTGGAGTGCGCGTCGCAGCACCCGCTGGGCAGCGCGCGCATGGGGTGCTCGCCGAACAACTCCGTGGTCGACCCCGACGGCAAGGTCTGGGACCTCGACAACGTCTGGGTCGCCGACGGTTCGGTGCTCCCCACGAGCCTCGGGGTGAACCCGCAGCTCTCCATCATGACCGTGGCCACGCGCATCGCGTGGCGCATGAAGTGACGCCATGGCGATCAACGCAGAGAACCCTCCCTTTCAGCACCTCGGCGGCGAAGCGCCCGTGCGCGCGCTGGTGAAGCGCTTCTACGAGGTCATGTTCGAGCGCGAGCCCGCGCTGACCCGCGTGCACACCTGCGACCCCGACGGCCGGGTCAACGCCGAGATGCAGGACCGCTTCGCGCTCTTCCTCGTCGGCTGGCTGGGCGGGCCGCAGACGTACATGCAGACGCACGGGCACCCCCGTCTGCGCATGCGTCACGGGCACGTCGCCATCGACGTCGCGATGCGCGACGCGTGGCTGCGCAGCATGACCGCGGCGATGGACGACCAGGGGATCTCCGGCGAGGTCCGCGCCTTTCTCGACGCGCGCTTCGCCGAGCTCGCGGACTTTCTGCGCAACGCGCGCTGAGCGCGTCAGCGCGGGCCGAGCACGCGCCAGAGGGTCAGGGTCACGGGTCGACCGTCGGGCACGGCGGTGAGGCACGTGACGCCGCCGCGCCCGTCATCGACCATGCGTCCCGCGTTGGGGTCGTCGTAACGACGCGCGGCGAAGGTCGTCTGCCGCACCGGCGCGACCCGCACCCGCGCGAGGGCCTCGGCGCAGGCCGGGGCGACCGTGGCGCCATCGGGGAGGTGGGTGCGGCAGGTGAGGCCCTCGTAGATCATCAGGCACGCGGGCGGCGCGGCGAGGAGCCGTCGCGCCTCGGGGGTCAGCGGCTCGGCGTCGCGGTGGGTGTAGCGCCCGTTGGGGTCGAACGCGGCGAGGTTGACGAAGCGAAACGCGGGCGTGAGGCGACCCTCCGCGGCCGTGCAGGCGACCCGCCCCACCCGCGCCGCCTCGATCCACCTCGGCACGGCGGGGGCGGTCGCGGGGGAGAATTCCAGCACCGTGCAGTCGGCCGGGATCTCGGCGCGCACCCGTCGTAGGAACGCGAGCTCGTGCATCTCCGAGAAGGCCACGTCGCGCTCGAAGCGCAGGTGGATCACGGGCCACGCGCAGGCGTAGAGCGCGAGGGCGGGGGCCACCCAGCGCCCGAGTCGCAGCAGCGTCGGCACCGCGGCGGCCGCGAGGAGGACCAGCGGCGTGACGAGGTGCAGGTGGTACCGCGCCATCATCATGGGCGCGGCGTAGACGTACGAGTGCACGACGAAGAACGCCGCCAGCCAGAGGACCAGGAACACCGCGCGTCGCTTGTCCCCTGCGCGCCAGAGGCTCCCGAACCCGACGGCGGCGAGGAGCCCGAGGCCCACCGGGGTCATCGACGGGTTGATGAGGGTGTTGCGCGCGGGGTCTTTGAACACGCGCAGGGCGTTGGCCAGCGTGCGCAGCGAGAGCCCGTCGCGCACGTTCGCGGAGAAGTGCGCGAGGAGGTTGATCCGCAGGGACCACAGCGCGGCCGCCAGGACCAGCGCCACCACGAGGACCCGCCGTCGCCGCGGCACGTCGCGGTCGGCGTAGAGCAAGATGGCCCCGCCGTCGAGCACCGCGAAGATGATGTTCTCGGGACGCGACAGGTAGGTCGCCAGCGAGAGCACCGGCAGCAGCACCAGAAAGGCCCGGGACCACCGGGGTGATCGCTCGGTCAGCGCGCCGTAGAGCGTCACGAAGGTCAGCGACGAGCTGAGCAGCGACGCGATGAACTGCACGTCGCTGCGGGAGAAGCGGATGTGCATCGGCAGCGTCGCGAGCATCAGCGCCGCCGCGAGCGCGGCGCGGTCGTCGCGGAGAAGGTAACGCGCGTGCGCGAACACCGCGGGCGGGGTTAGGCAGGCCAGAACGAAGTTGGTCCACGAGATCGCGTCGGGGAGCGGCACGACGGCGCCGGTGGCCGAGGTGAGCTCGGCCATCATCGGGCCGTGAAAGATCTGCGCCGCCAGCGGGAGCACGCGCTCGAACGCGAAGGCGTTCATCGGCGCGTCGGGTGAGATCAACAGCCGCAGCGTCGCGCCCAGCGCGGTCACCGCGGCGAGGGCGACCGGCACCCACCGCGGGCTCTCCTGCATCTGCCGCCGCAGCAACGCCAGCAGCCCCGCGGCGACCAGCGCGAGGAACAGCATCCCGTCGGTGCACCAGGCGAAGAACCGCCGCGACAGGTCGTCGGGCGAGATCGCGCCGTACCCGCCCGGGGCCGCGAAGGGCGCGGGCTGATACCACCAGCCCATGTCGTTGTACCGCTGCGCGCTCCCCTGTCGCTCGCGCACCGCGGTGCCCGTGGGAGCGGCCCGGGGCGGAGGACCTGCTTCGCGCAGCGGCGTGGCCGTCGTTGCACCCGCGTCGGTGCCGGGAGGGTCCGAACGAACGCCCGCGTCGGTGCTGGGAGGGTCCGAACGAACGCCCGCGTCGGTGCTGGGAGGGTCCGAACGCCGCTCCCAGCGCATCGCAAACTCTTCGAGGCGCACCCGCCGCGCGAGCTCGGCCACCAGCACGTCGGGCCCGCCCGCAGGATCGACCCGCACCACGGCGAAGCGCGCCGTGCGGACCACGTTGAGGTGAGTGCTCGACACGTGCCGCAGCTGCACCTCGAAGGGCCCCGGCATGGATCCGCAGCGATACCGCGCGCTCACGCGATGGGCTTCGATCACCGTGCCGAGCAGGCGGCATCCGTCGGGGAGGGCCCCGTCGGCGCCGAGCATGCGCGCCACCCGCGCGTCGTCGGGCCGGTCGAGCGTCCATGAGAGCGCGGGGTCGGCGTCGCGCCCGCCGTTCGCCCCGCCTGCGCCCCCACGGCCGCCGCAACCCACGAGGCACGCGAGGAGGAGCAGGAACCAACACGCGACCGGTGACATCCCGCGCGCAACCTACCGCCGATGCGCGCCCGCGGTCGAGCGCGCCGTGGCGTCTGGGATCAGCCGTCGCAGTCGTAGCAGAGCGCGCTGTTGTTCACGCACCCGGGCCACTCGCCGGTCTGCGGCGACCGCGAGCTGCACTCGACCACGCCGAACTCGCAGCGGCACTGCGCGTAGCGCGCATCGAGAGAGGGCGCGCGGCACCCAGGCAGCGTCGGGGCCACCAGCCGCACGTCGAAGCGGCACCCCTGCGGCGCGACGCACGCCGGCTCCACCCGCACACACACCCGCCGCGCGGACCAGCGATGCGTCACCACCAGCTCCCGCGGACAGCCCGTCGCGGGATCGACCCCCAGCGCCTCGGTGGGCGTGCGCAGCCCCGAACACGTGGCGTCGGGCGCGACCGTGACCCCCGCCTCGGAGCCCGTGGCCCCGGCCGCGCTGGCGCACCCGAGGAGCGCCCCGAGCGCCGCGCCGAGCGCCCTCACACCCCGCGCCCCGCGATCCACCCCGCGAGGCGCAGGAGGTCCCCGAAGACGCCGCCTGCGGTGACCTCGGGCCCCGCGCCCGGCCCCTGCACCACCAGCGGCCGCTCGGCGTAGCGCGCGGTGGTGAACGCGAAGATGTTGTCGGTCGCGCCGAGACGCGCGAAGGCGTGGTCCGCGGCGTACTCCGCGAGGTGCACGCGGGCGGCGCCGGTGTGGTCCACCACGCCCACGTAGCGCAGCACCCTGGACCGCGCGCGCACCTCGGCGAGCCTCGCGGCCATGCGGGCGTCGTCGGCGGCGAGGCGCGTGAGAAAGTCCTCGGGCGAGCCCGCCCCCCGGGCCGCCTCGGGGATGAGCCCCTGCACCTCAACGTCGCCGAGCTCGATCTCGACCCCCATCTCGCGCGCGAGGATCACCAGCTTGCGCGCCACGTCCATGCCCGAGAGGTCATCGCGAGGGTCGGGCTCGGTGTAGCCCTTCGCGCGCGCGTCGCGCACCACCTCGCTGAAGGGCCGCGCGCCGTCCCAGACGTTGAACACGTACGAGAGCGTGCCCGAGAGCACGCCCTCCACCCGCGTCACCCGGTCGCCCGTGCGCACGAGGTCGCGCAGCGTCGCGATGACCGGCAGCCCCGCGCCCACCGTGGCCTCGTAGAGAAAGTGCCGCCCGCGAGACTCCGCCCCGCGCAGCGCCCGATACCGCGCGAGCGGCCCCGCCCCGGCGCGCTTGTTCGGCGTCACCACGTGCACCCCGGCGTCGAGCCACGACGCGTAGCGCGCGGCGACCTCGTCGCTGGCCGTGCAGTCGACGATCACCGCGTGCGGCAGGTGCGACGCGCGGACCTGGGCCTCGAAGGCCCCGAGGTCCAGCGGCGCCCCCTGCGCGTGGAGTCGCCCGGGCAAGGCCGAGAGGTCGGTGAGCGCCTCGCCCAGGATCATGCGCGACGAGCTCGCCACGGCCCGCACGCGGAGGTCGAGCCCGAGACGCTCCCGCAGCACCGGGGCCTGCGCCTCCAACTGCTGCAAGAGCGCGCGCCCCACGGCCCCGACGCCCAGCACGCCCACCGAGAGCACCCGCTCCGAGAGCACGAAGCCGGCGTGCACCGCCCGCATCGCGCGGGTGGAGTCGGTGCGCTCGATGACCGCGGAGATGTTCCGCTCCGACGAGCCCTGCGCGATGGCGCGCACGCTCACGCCGGCCTTGGCGAGGGCCGAGAAGAAGGTCGCCGCCACGCCCGGGGTGTGCGCCATGCCGTCGCCCACCGCGGCGAGCACGCTCTGCCCGGGGATCAGGTGCACCGACTGGATCGCCCCCTGCGCGATCTCCGCCGCGAAGGCCCGCAGCGCGGCCTCCCGCGCGCGCGCCCCGTGGGCCTCGGGCACCGCGAGGCAGATCGAGTGCTCGGAGCTCGCCTGCGAGATCAGCACCACCGAGACGCCCACCTCGCGCAGCGCGCCGAACAGCCGCTGGGCCACGCCGGGCACGCCGATCATCCCGGTGCCCTCGACGTTCACCAGGGAGATCCCGTCGATCGTCGAGAAGCCCGCCACGGGGCGCCGCGGGGTGTCGCCGAGGCGCGCGGCGGAGGCGATCACCGAGCCCGGGTGCGCGGGGTTGAAGGTGTTGCGAATGCGCAGCGGGATCCCCCGGGCCACCGCGGGCTCCATCGTGCGGGGGTGGATCACCTTGGCCCCGAAATACGCGAGCTCACACGCCTCGTCGTAGGTCATCGCGTCGACCGCCACGGCCTCGGGCACGCGCCGGGGATCGGCCGAGAGCACGCCGTCGACGTCGGTCCAGATCACCACCTCGGAGGCCTCGAAGAGGGCGCCGAAGATGCTGCCCGAGAAGTCACTGCCGTTGCGCTTGAGCGTGGTCGGCACGCCCTCGGGGGTCGCCGCGACGAAGCCCGTGATCACCACGCGGGTCGCCGGGTTCGCCCCCCGCCACGCGGCCAGGCGCTCGGCGCTCTCGGACCAATCCACCGCGGGCCCCCCATCGCCCGGGTGCACCACCAGCACCTCGCGGGCGTCGATCCACGCGGCGTCGTCGCCGGTGGCCCGCAGGTGCGCGCAGAAGATCTGCGCCGACCAGAGCTCGCCGTAGCCCGCGACGAGCTCCTCGGTGAGCTCCGACGCGCTGCGCCCGAGCCAGACGCCCCGAAGGACATCGCCGAGGTCCCGCGCATCGCGCTCGAGCACCGCGTGCAGGGGCGCGCGGGCCTCGGGCGGCAGCAGGGCGTCGACGGTGTCGCGGTGGCGCGTCAGGAGCGCCTGCAGCGCAGTGAGATAGCTCTCATCGCGGCGCCACGCGCGGGCCACGAGGTCGAGCAGCGCGTCGGTGACCTTCGACATCGCCGAGACCACCACGCCCTGCGGGCCCGGGGGCTGCGCGCGCAGCAGGGCGGCCACGCCCCGGTAGCGGTCCGCCCCCGCCACGCTCGTCCCGCCGAACTTGTGCACCACCCAGCGCGTCGTTGACTGCATTGAATGCGCAGAGCTTTGCACAACTCCCCGCCGCGCACGCGGTTCCCGGCAGGAGCTCAGCGCTGGAGCAGCGCCGCGACGCCCATCACCAGCCCCCCGGCGAGGATCAGCGCCGCCGCCGCCGCCACCATGCCCGCGCGGGTGCGGGGCGCGTTCTCGACCCCGGCCAGCGCCGCGGGGCCCCGACGCACCCCCGCGCCCAGGACCATCGCGACCTCCAGCAACACCGCCGCGAAGAGCGTGCCCAGCGCGAGCCGTCGCGCGCCGCGCACCCGGGCCAGGTGCGCCCGCTCCGCGTGCAGCGCGCCGTCGAGCAGCACGGGCGGGGCGGGGGGCGAGGGCCACGTCGCGAAGATGTCAGAGTGCCCGTACGCACGAAGCCTCTCCCGGGCGCCCGCGAGCCGTCGCCCCGCGCGCTCGTGGAGGGTTCCGTCGGTGGTCGCCTCGATCCAGGTCGGCGCGCAGCGCGCGGGCTCGGGGAAGGTCAGCGTGGCCGCGGCGCCTTCGCGCTCTCCCGCCGTGCGCAGCGAGGTCCAGCCGCAGGGCCCGTCGTCGTCGCCCCACACCGCGTGCACCATCGAGGCGCCCACCGCCGCGCGCAGCGTGACCGACTCGGGCGGCGCGAAGGAGGGCAGCGGCGCGAGCACCGCGACGCCCACCGACGACACCGGCAGGCGCACGACGTCGCGCCCCATGGCGTGATCAAAGCCCCTGCGCACCACGTTGATCGGCGCGCCCATGCCGTCGACCCGCAGGCGCACGAGGGCGAGGTTGCGGGTCTTCACCTCGGAGCCGACGTGGGCGTTGTCCATCGCGGGCTCCACCCGCCACTCGGCGACCTCGCCGCGCGACGAGAGCGCCGCGGTGCCCTCGACCCCGGGCAGCAGCGTGCCCTCGAGCACGGTGGCGAGCAGGTCGACGTCCCGCGCCGGCGTCTCCGCGGGGATCACCACCGCCCGCGGGATCGCGACCTCCGCGCGAATCCCCTCGGACTCGACGCGCACCCGCGCCACGCCGCGGGCATCGATCCGGGTGAGGTATCCCCAGAGCGCGCCGGGGTCTCCGCGGGTCTCCTCGGAGAACTGCACCGCGCCCCGCCCGTCCAGAAGGGACCACCGCAGCGCCGGGGGCAACCGGTAACGCTCGGCCGCGCGATCATCGAGCGTCGCGCGGAGCAGCAGGGTCTCCACCACGCCGCGGCGCACCGCGAAGCCCTCGACCCGCCAGCCCGTGCGAGCCCTCGCGTCGCCCACGGGGGGGGCCACCGCGAGCACCGCCGCGACCGCCGCCACCACCGCCGGCGGAATCACCCATCGGTCCATCCACACAGCGCCCGGAGCCATACCGCAACGGGCGACGGGTTCCCAGGTGCGTGACGAGTTGGCACTGGTCACGCGCCCCCCGCGCCCGGGTGCCAACCGGGTTGACGCCTCCGGGTTCCGCGCGGAACATTCCTGCGTGGAATCGCTCATGCAGGGAGAGGGGTTGTGAGCGAAGCACCGAACGACCTCGTCGCCGGGCGATACCGTCGAGGGGTCCGGTTGGGCGTCGGCGCCGAGGGGACGGTGTGGCGCGCCGAGGATCTCGCGCGCGAGGGCACAACCGTGGCGCTGAAGTGCCTCCCGTCGCCTCCGTCGCCCGCGTGGGTCGCCGCGGTGATGGGGGTCGAGGCCCCGACGCTGGTGCGCGTGCGCGACGCGGGCGCCGCGGGCGACGGGGGCTTCGTGGTGATGGACCTCGTCGCGGGCGTCGCCCTCTCTCATTGCCCGCCCGACGACGCGCTGCGGGTCGGCGCCGACCTCGCCGACGCGCTTGAAGCCTTGCACCGCAAGGGCCTGATGCACGGCGACGTAAAATCCGAGAACGTGCTCGTGGGCGAGCGCGCCACCCTCGTGGACCTCGGCTTCGTCGCAGACAGCTCGTCCGGCGCGGTGCGCGGGACGCTGACACACCTCGCGCCCGAGTCACTGCTCGGCGAGCGCAGCCCGCAGACCGACCTCTACGCCCTCGGGATCACCCTCGCCCGCCACCTCGGCGGCGCCCACCCCTTCGCACTCGACGAGCGCGACCCTTCCTCCCTCTACGCATCTCTCTCGCCCGCGCGGGTCATCCGCCCGGATGTGCTCGCGCGCATCCCCGAGCGCGTGCGCGACGCGGTGGCGTGGCTGCTCGCGTGGTCGCCCGAAGACCGCCCGGTGTCCGCCGCGGCGTGGCGGGCGCGGTGGTGCCGCGACCTCGACCCGAGCGCGACGCGGGCGTTGACCCTGATCGATGCCGTCCCGCCCCATCCCCCGCGCGTCGGCGGCGACGAGGCCGTGCGCGCGCTCCGCGACGCGGCCCTCGACCCTTCGCACATCGGCGCGGTGGCGGTGGGCGCATCGGGGGCGGGGCGGGCTCGGGCCCTGCACGACGCCCTGCGACAGTTGCTCGTGGAGGGCGCGCGGCGGGGAGAGGTGCCCGACGTGCGCGACGCGCTCCCCGACGCCCCTACCCGGCCCACCGTGGTCCTCTGCGTCGACGCCACGGCGGAGTCACTCCGCACCCTGAGCGAGGTGGTGCTGCGTCGCCGTCGCTTCGCCCCCGACGCCGCCGCGGTGACCCTCCTCGCGAGCGCCACGGAGCGCCCCAGGGTGCCCGCGCTGCGCGAGGTCCCGGTGGAGGCGCTCACCCGCAGCGCGTCGCAGCGCCTGCTCGATGCCTTGCACGGCGTACGGATGCCCGCGAGCGCGGTGGAGGCCTTCTGCGAGGTCTCCGCGGGCCTCGCGGGACGCATCGTCGACCTCGCCCGTCGCGTCGGCCCGGCGGGCATCGCCTCGGTCACCCGCGCCACCCTCTACGCCGCACTCGCCCGCGAGCCCACGGCCTCGTCGCACCCGCTCGGACCGCGCGCCGCGACGCTCCTCGCGACCCTGCTGATGCTCGGCGAGACGCCGGTGTCACACCTGCGCGACGCGCACGACGACGAAGACCTCGCGGCGCTCCTCCGCGTGGGCGCGGTGCACCGCCGGGGCGCCGCGGTGCGGGCTGATCCCTCGTGCGCGCTGCGGGACCTCGACGACGCGGCGAGGCGCGAGGGCGCGCGGCGGGTGCTGGCGCTGGGGTCCTCCCGCGACGCCACCCGCGGCATGGCCCGGGCGTGGGCCCACGCGGCGCTCGGTGACCTCCCGCGCGCCTGGGACGACGCCGTCTGCGCCGCCACGCGCCCCGACGTCCCGCGCGACCTCGCGCTGCGCTGGCTCCGCGAGGCCACTCCCTGGGCGCAGGACCGCACCGCCCACCGACGTCTCCTCGCCACGCTCTGCCTCGGCGGCGGCGACCCTCAGGGCGCCCTCGACGCCCTCGATGGAGACGGCACGCCCGAGGCCGACGCGCTGCGGGTCGAGGCCCTGCGACGCGCGGGTCGACGCGACGACGCCCGCGCCCTCGCGGCGCGCCTGCACCACGACAGCGACCCGGCCTGCCGTGAGCTCGGCGCCCTCGCCCTCGCCCGTGACGCATTGGACCGCGGCGACCCCGCCCCCGCCGCGGCCCTCGCGGAGACCGGCGTCTCGGCCGCGCGAGAGCCCTGGTCGCTGGAGCTGCAGAGCCTCGCGGCCCTCGCCCGCGATGACCTCGACCTCGCCGACGAGCTCCTCGCCCGCGCCACCCTGCTCGCCGCCCGCGCGCAGGACCTCCCGCGACGCCACCGCCTGCGCACCCTGGAGGGCATCGTGGCCCTGCGGCGCGGCGATGCGTCTCTGGCGCTGCGCGCACACCGCGACGCCCTGGAGCTCGCGCTCGCGCAGGGCGACCTCGAAGCCGCCGCGTCGTACCGCGTGAACCTCGGCGGCGCCGCCCTCGACGCGGGTGACCTCGGCGAGGCGCTGCGCTCCCTGGAGCGCTCGCTGGAGCCCCTCTCCGCGCCCGGCCGCGCCCGCCCCCTCGCCCGCGCCCTGGGCAACCTCGCGTCGCTGCTCGCGTGGATCGGCGACGCCCCCGCCGCGACCCGCCTCGCCGCCCGCGCCGAGGAGGCCGCCCGCGACGCCGAAGACCCTGTGGCGCAAGGCTTTGCGTCGGGGGTGGGCGCCGAGCTGCGCGGCGACCTCGACGCGCTGTGCGCCGCGGCCGAGACCTGCGCGCACCACGGCGACCCCGCCCGCGGGGGTGAGCTCCGGGCGCGAGCCAGCGCGCGGGCCGCGGAGCTCGGCGACGTCACCCGCGCCCGCGCGCTGCTCCCGCCGGGCGACGACGCGATGACCACGCTCGCCGCGCTCGCGGTGGAGCTCTCGGCGGGAGCGTCCCCCCACGCGCTGCGCGAGGCCCTCGCGCGGTGCGACCGCGCGGCCTCCGACGACGGATCCGTGGAGCATGCGCTCTGGCACCTGAAGCTCTCCGAGTCGGTCGCGCGTCGCGTGGGAGAGTCACACCGCGCGGAGGCCCTGCGCGCCCGGCGAGACGCGCGCGCCCGCGCCCTCGCGGCGACGCTCCCGCCCGCGCTGGCCGAGACCTTCGCGCGCACCTGGGGCGCCCCCGCGGCGGTGGTCGCGGGCACCGACGCGCGGTGGCGTCAGCTCGCCGCGGTGACCCACGGGCTCAACGGCGAGGCGCGGCTCCCCGAGCTCCTGGAGCGGGTGATGGACGCGGTGATCACCCTCACCGGCGCCGAGCGCGGCATGGTGCTCCTGCGCGATGAGACCGGCGCCCTGGAGCCCGCGGTGGCGCGCGACGGCGAGGCCCGCGCGCTGAGCGACGAGGCGCGGGCGTTCTCGCGCTCCGTGGCCGAGCGGGTGGCGCGCAGCGGCGAGGCGCTGGTGACCTTCGACGCGGCGAGCGACGCGCGCTTCGACGCGGCGGCGAGCGTGGC
>JBILLI010000130.1:0-13263 GCA_044376155.1 Polyangiales bacterium | reverse complement strand
CGAGGCGCGCTCGCCGTGGACCTCGAAGCGCCCGCCGCCATAGCGCGCGCCGTTGATCAGCAGGTTCGAGATCGCCGACACGTGGCCTTCGCTGACGAACACCGGGAGGTCCTCGAGGTCCTCGGCGAAGGCCTCGATCGCGGCGCGGCGCTCCAGCGCGAGGCGCGCGTCGGCGTCGGCGCGGGCGCGGTGGACGAGGTCACGCGCAGGGGTCAGCGCGAGCTCGCCGGCGTCGCGCAGTCGGCTCAGCCGCTCCGCGAGCTCGCGCTCCAGCCGGGTGATCGCCGTGGCCACCTCCGAGAGCACCGCGGCGTCGTCGGCGGCGCCCTCGCCCTGCAGCCGCGCGGCGAGGTCGGCGACGCTCTCCTGGTTCATCACCAGCACGAAGGCCGCGTTACGCAGGTCGTGGGCGAGGGACGCGCTCGCCATCCCGAGCGACAGGATGTTGCACGACTGCCGGAGCACCTCTCGTTCCCGCCTCAGCACCTCGGCGCGCCGCACCAGGGCCTCGGCCTCGGCGCGTTGGGCGGCAGACTCCCGCGCGCGCTGCCCGACGACGTGCACGATGAACTGCGAGACCACGGTGCCGGCGGCGCAGATCAGCGCGGTGATCGCCGCGCGCGGGGTCGCGCCCTCGAGCAGCAGGGTGCCGCCCGCGAGCACGCCGAAGGGCACCGCGTAGGCGAGGCGCACGTCGCGGCCGTCGTGCAGCAGCGTCGCGTCGTTGAAGGCGAAGGCGCAGAGGATCAGCGCGCCCAGCGTGGTGAACGACGGGTGCGACGACTGGCACAGCAGCGCGACGAGGGTGAGCTGCACGGTGTTGGTCGTCAGGGTCACCGCGCGGAAGCTGCGCTCGTCGCGTCGCCAGACCGCGCGGCGCATCGTCAGGTAGAGCGGCACCTGCGCGACCAGCAGCGCGACGGCCACGGCCGCGGTGGCCGCGGGCGCGGGGAGCGATGGGGTGCCCGGGAGTCTGCGCGCCGCGCCCGCGAGGCCCATCACCACGAGCTCGCTCGCGAGGAGCACCGCGACCGCGGGCGTGGCCACGGCCTGCTCCAGCTGCGAGCGCATGACGGGGTCGTTGAAGGGCCCCGGCGGCGTCGTCGGCGCAGGCGCAAAGCTGGTGGAGGGCGGTGGTGACACGGGCGCAGCGGGCCGCGCGGGATCAGGGAATGACGAACACGAACGGCGTCGTCGGCGTGATCGCCGGCGAGGCGTACTCGCGGTAGGCCGCTTCGAGGTTCCGGTAGATCACCTCCGCGGCGGCCTCGTCGCCGCCGGTGAGGGCGAGCGTCGCGGGGTACACCCGGCTGCGCACGAGACGCCAGCCGTTGCCGGGGTTCTCGAAGGCGATGGCGCCGATCGCCACCAGCGAGTCGAGCAGCCGCTGCGTGAGCTCCCACTGCACCACCGTGGGCGCGTCGCTACCCTGATTCGGATCGGTCGGGTCGGGCATCTGTCTCCTCCTGGGGCGATACCGTAAGCCAGGATTGTCTCCCGAGGTCAACCCGCATCCAGTGCGCGGCGCATCGCCCGCAGGATCTGCGCGCGGGCGAGGGCGCCGTGGGCGAAGGGCGTCCAGGTAGGCCATGCGGCTTCGAGCGCGTCGATGGCGTCGCGCAGCGCGTCTCGGGGCGCGGTGGCGCCGGGCGCGTCGAGCACGCGCTGCCAGCGCTCGGAGACCTCCCAGTACCGTCGCCCCCACGCCTCGACGGACTCGGTGTGTCGCGCCGCCGCGGCCTCGGGCGGGAGCACCCAGAGGGGCAGGGCCACGATCGCGCCCTGGGCCCCCGACGCGCCGTGGACGCGCTCTGCGGAGGACTGCGGCGCGGCCTGCCCCTCGATCATCGTCGAGAGCGTCGACAGCAGCCGACGCGCGGCTTCGTCGCCTCGCCACGGCGAACGAAACCCGTCGTGCAGCGAGTGGACCACCGCGCCGAGGAGCAGCGCGGGCAGCGCGAACAGCGCCGCGCGGGGAGCGTCGCCGTAGGCCGTCATCCGGTCCACGCCGCGTCGCGTGTCTTCTTCGATGTCGGTGAGGTTGTCGGTGAGGTCGACGAGCACCTGGAGCGCGTCGAGGGTGCCCGAGAGCACCCGCCAGTTCGCGCCCTCGATCCCCGCGGCGGCGGCGATGGGGGAGAGCAGCGCGCGGTGCGGGCGCGCGCGGGAGGCGGTCATCTGCGCCTCGGCGCCGAGGGCCGCGAGGCCCGCCCATCGGCGCACAGCGGGCGACGCGTGTGTCTCGAGGAGGGCGTCGAAGGACCGGGTGTAGAGCGCGCCGGGGTCGTCGTCGGAACGGGGCGTGACCGCGGACATGGCGCGAGGGTATCAGCGCGCCGCGCGAGGTGCGCCCTCGGCCCCCCGTCGACGCTCCGCGGGAAAGACCGTGCGGTAGGGCGTGAGGGTCTGCACGCAGAGGTGCGCGCCCGTGGAGTCGGTCGGCGGGCCACCGTCGCGCGTGTCACTCCTCGAGAGCCCGACGACGGCGCCCGCGGGGCAAGACCCGCCCGAGCGGCCGGTCTCCGGTGGCTTCGAGCACGTCCACGCTGCGGGAGATCAGCCGTAGCGCATCTCGTGGGCGGGAGCGCGCGAGGGCAAAGGATTGTTTGGTGCGTCTGCGCGTGCGCTCCGCGCGTGGGCGACCTGGCTCTCGGCGTCGAGCGCACCCAGGACGGCGTGCGTCGCGGCGAACCCCAACTCCGCGCCCCGCGGCGCGCCCGACGTCCTCGCGGCGGTCGACGCGCCGGTGCGCGACGTCGCGTGCGGCCCCTCGGTCGCGTGTGCTTCGGCGTGCGACGAGGCGCGGGCGCGCTGCGCGACCTGCGCGGGGTCGTGCCAGCGCGGCTGCGACGTGACGGGCACGGCGTGCGGGTTGACGTGCGCCGCGGGCGCCGACGTGGGCGCCGAGACGACCTGCAGGTCGGTCCCGATTGCCTGCGTGCCGCGGTGCCCCGCCGAGGACCGCTGACCCCGCCCGCGATCCCCGCTCAGCGCGCCGCGTGGTCGCGCAGGTGCTGGAGCTGCAGGGTCTGCAGGGCGGCGGCGTGGGTCGCCTCGAGGAGCACGGGCGGCGCCACCGCGGCCCGTCGCGCCTCCTCCCAGCGCGCGGCGCAGAGGCACCAGCCGTCGCCTTCGCGCAGCCCGGGGAAGCTCCCGCGCGGCGTGGAGAGGTCGTTGCCCTGCGCGGCGGTGAAGCGCAGAAACGCCTCCGTGACGCGCGCGCAGACGACGTGCACGCCGTGGTCCTCGGGGCCCGTGTGGCAGACGCCGTCGCGCCGGTAACCCGTGCGATGCGGCGAAGGGCAGGGGCGCAAGGGGGTGGTCAGCACGTTGCGCGCGCCCGGTGCGTCGGGCTGCGGGCCCGGTCCCACGCACGCCGCGGCGGTCCCGTCGGCGGGGGCGGGGGCCCGGGTCGCGTCAGGGACGCGGGGGGCGCAGCGCGGCAGGGAGAGCAACATGGCGAGCAGGGCGGGGCGCATGCCCAGTGAGATGCGCGGCGGGCGCGGGTCATCGCCGCGATTCGCGCGGCTCGTCGTTACCCGACATCACCGGTTGATTTGTCGGGCCTTCGGGGCCTTTCGCCTTCGTCGCATTGGGGTACGCTCGGCCGCGAACGGAGGCGGAGGCTCATGGCGCGAAGCGCGTGGATCGCGGTGCTCACACTCGCAACGGCCGCAGGGTGTTACGGCCCCACCGAGGCCGTGACGAACGCCCTCGACCCCACCGGGCAGCCGCCGCTCACCAGCCTCGCCGAGGTGTTGGAGCCCGATCCCCCCGATGAGCCGCGGTTGTACAACCGCGACGGTCGTCTGGGCGAGGACCCCGACGACAACGACGGCCGCAACACCGACGGCGCCGAGGGCAACCTCAACGGGCGCATCGCGGGGCCGCAGTACTTCGACGACCCCGCACCCGGCGCTGACGCGGGCATCCCCGACCCCAGGATGATGGGCGGCGCGGACGGCGGCGGCGCGCACGAGCTCGCCCCGCGCCACGACGACTGGCTTCTCGGCTCGGGCGGCGGCGTCGCGTGGACCTGCCCGCCGAACATCACCGCGAGCCTCTCGTGCGCCGCGGACTTTCGGCGCGGCACGGCCTTCTGTGACGCTTCCGGGCGGGTCACCGCCGCGGGCGTGGGGCGGGTGCGAACGTGCAACAGCTACCCCAGCGGCAGCGTCGAGTGCGGGTACTACCTCTCGCTGCGGCAGTGTCAGGGCGACTGCTCGGCGTGCCAGTCGAACCGCCTCGTGGGCTACTACCAGACGTGCCGGAACATGTCGCAGATCGCCCAGGGCGACCTCGCGAACGCGCCGCGCAGCTACGCCTTCTGCCAGAACCTCTGCGAGTACCAGGGGTATGTCTCGGGCATGCGCCGCTGCCTGCAGAACCAGGCCGACGCGCTGCAGCGCCTGTGGAACCGCGACTACCCGGGCACACCGCTCTCGTGCAGCGGCGTGGTGGGCGGCCCCGTCGACGCGCGCACCGGGCGGCGGGACCTCAACGCCGGGGTCATCGGCTCGCACACCTTCTGCAACGACGCGCAGGGCTTCTGCGGGCTCTCGAACCCCTCGCGGCAGTGCTTCGGCGCGGGCCTCGGGAACTCCTGGGCGGGCCTGTGCCTCGGCCCCGGGGGGCACTCCCCGTGGGGCTCGTGGCAGAGCGTGGGGATGTGTCACATGTTCGCGCAGGCGGCCTCGTGCGGCGCCCGCGGCAGCCTCGCGAACTTCGTCGACTCGCTCTGCCAGGGCTACCAAGACGGCTGCATGACCGCGCCGGGCTGCGCGTACATGCCCAAGCGCCTCGCGTGCATGATGGCCTGCCCGCGGTCGCGCGACATCGCGACGATCCGGCGCATCCTCTGGGCGCCGATCTCGCTGATCCCCGGCGTGCGCAGCGAGGACGTGCGCCTCGTGCGGCAGTTCATGGACCTGCTCGCGCAGGCGTTCCAAGGGGACGTCTCGAACGTCGCGGCGATGGAGTCGGTGTGCGAGTCGATCATCGGCCGCGACATCGCCCCGGGCATCTCGTGCGAGAACCCGCGCCCGCCGCCCACCAACTGCTGCTGCCGTCTGCCCTCGGGCCCCGCGGTCTCGTACACCTCGCCGCAGGCGTGTGTGGCCAACAACAGCCGCCCTGGCTTCAACACCATGTCGGTCGACTGGGCCACCTGCAACCGCCGCGGGTGGACCGTCGCCGACTGCAACGGCGCGCCCCGACAGGGCGAGATGCCCGACCCCGAGGCCAACCGCAACTGCTACTCGTCCACCACGGGTCGCGTGATGCAGACGGGCGCGTGCCTGCAGAGCAGCATCGACCGGCTCTGGTACCAGTGCGGCCCCATCGGCTGGGTGCGCGCGCCGCAGCTCCCCGCGGCCACGTCGGGCCCCCTCGGCGCGTGTGTCTCGCGCACGGTGGCGCCCTGATCAGTCCCTCAGGGTGAGGTTCGTCGTGCCGCGGGGATGACCTCAAACCACGGTCCGCACCTCGACGACCCTGAAGGGTCGAAACTTTTCGGGTTCGCCGCACGCCGCCAACCCCCGTGATACCCAGCGTTCATGCGAACGCGATCGATCCACTCCCTTCTTCTCCTCCCGGCCTTCTCGATGCTCGTCGCGCTCGGATGCGATGGCGCATCGGTCACCGCGCAGCCTGACGCGGCCATGGGCACCGACGCGGCCACGGGCACCGACGCGGTGATGGGCACCGACGCGGCCACGGGCACCGACGTGGTGATGGGCACCGACGTGGTGATGGGCACCGACGCGGTGATGGGCACCGACGTGGTGATGGGCACCGACGCGGCGATGGGCACCGACGCGGCGATGGACACCGACGCGGGCGCTTCGGGCGCAGACTGGGGCTTTCGTCCGATGCCCAACGGCTTCGCGTTCGAGAACTACGGCAACCAGATCAACGTCGACGGGATGATGTCGACGGCGACCAACCTCACCGCCGAGGAGGTCCGTCGGCTGGCGGGGCCGCAGGTGTGCGAGGGCAACAACGCGACCGGCGAGTGTGTGCTGGTGCCCCAGGCCCGACGCTGGATGGAGACCCAGAACACCGGGATGAACGGCGGCCACTGCGAGGGCATGGCCGTGCTCGCGTCGAACATCTACTCGGGCTCCTTGATGGCGAGCACCTACGGCGCGCCGAGCACCTTCGGGGTGCGCCTGCCGAACAACACCGCGCTCCAGCGCGAGGTGGCGTTCTGGGCGGCGGGGCAGGCGCTGGTGCCCAACCTTGAGCGGGGGATGCTCACGCCGCGTCAGGTGGTGGCCGAGCTGGAGCGAGAGCTCGCGCGGGGCACCGCCTACCGCGGCACCGTGCTCGGCCTCTACACCAGCCCTGGCCGCGGCAACGGACACGCCGTGACGCCCTTCGCCGTGCGCCGACCGCGTGAGGGCCAGGCCGAGATCGCGGTCTACGACAACAACTACCCGAACATGGAGCGCGTGGTGACGGTGGACCTCAACGCCGACACCTTCACCTATCGCACCTCCACCAACCCGATGGAGCCGCAGCTCGATTACATCGGCAACGCCACGACCCTCACCCTCACGCTCAACGACATCGCGCCCCGCCTCGCGCCGCCCTACCCGTGTGACTTCTGCGGCAACGCCGAGATGATGACCGGCATGGGCAACCGCGGCGCGCTCCGCGTGCGGCTCCTGGGCGAGGGCGACCTGAGCATCACCGACGCGATGAACCGCGTCACGGGCACCGGCGCGATGGGCGCGATCGTCAACGGCATCCCCGGGTCCAGCGCGAGCAGCGTGCGCACGAGCTTTCGCGACAGCCCCGAGCCGATCTACACGGTGCCGCGGGAGGGCACGCTCACGCTCACCCTCGACGGCGCGCGGCTCGCCAGGGCCGCGGGCACCGAGCTCTTCGTCTCGGGCGCGGGCTTCTCCCTCGGCGTCGAGGACATCAACCTCGACCCGATGCAGCGCGACACGGTCACCCTGCGCACCGACTCGCCCGACATCGCCTACCGCGCGTCGGGCAGCGAGACGCCCACGCTGGTGCTCGCGTTCCAGACCGCCGACGCCGACTACCTCATCGAGCTGCGCTCCAGCGCCGTGACCAACGGGCAGACCCTGCGGCTGCGCGTGAACCTCGCCACCCAGCGCGCGCTGGTGAGCTTCGACGGCAGCACCTCGGCGCCGACCTTCGAGTTCTACATGGAGCGCGTGTCGACGGCGGGCGTGGTGTCGTTCGACCACCGCGGCGTGGCGGGCACCGCGGCGTCGGTGCTCGGCTTCGACTACAGCCGCTGGAGCGGCAACGGGGCGGTGCTGCGCATGGAGGTCGACACCGACGGCAACGGCTCCGTCGAGCGCACCGAGGACCTCACCGACCAGAACTGACGCGCCCGCGGATCGTCCCTCGCGGCCGCCGCGCCGGCGCTACGCCGCGAGGGCGACCGGGCAGAGCAGCCGGCGCAGCGCCGACAGCGCGCGGGGGAGATCCCCGAGGGGCCCCGCGGAGAACAGCAGCCGGTCGGGGCGCACGAGCACGAAGTCGAGACGTCGCTCGTCCATCCAGCCCCGCAGGCCGCCGTCGAGGTCGGCGTGCACGCGCAGCAGCGTCACGTCGCCGGGGAGCCCGCCGGGGAGGGCGAGGTCGTCGCGCACGATGAGCCCGAAGCGGTAGCCCAGGGCGCCGTCGAGGTCCTGGTCGCCGTGGAGGGTGGCGCGGGGGATGTGGTGCCCGCGCAGCGGCGCGCCCTCGTCGAAGCACCCCGAGGTGATCATCGGGTGGCGGATCGCGTGCTGCCGCACGAACTCCCGCAGGGCATCGGGGAGCTGCGCGAGCATGCGGAACTCGTTGCGGCGCCGCCAGCGCTGCATCGCGGTGCGGGCCTCCAGCCGGTTGCCGATGAAGAGCGTGCCCGCGAGGATCTCGCGCACGTGCCATGACCGTTCGTGCTCGTACGAGTCCAGCAGGGCGGGGTCGGCGAGGCCTGAGACCACGCGCGCGAGCTTCCACGCGAGGTTCAGCGCGTCGCGGATGCCCGAGCACATCCCCTGGCCCGCGGAGGGCGGCATCATGTGCGCGGCGTCGCCCGCGAGCAGCGCCCGCCCCACGCGCCAGCGCTCGGCGATCAGGGACTGTTGCGCGTAGGGCACCGCCCGCAGCAGCTCCAGGCGCGCGGGGTCGATGAAGCGCCGGAGCCACCCCCGCAGGGTCTCGTCGTCGGGCGGGGCCTCGCCCTCGTCGAGCTGAAACTCCCAGCGGCGGTTGAGGCCGAAGCCGTGGGCGTAGATCGTGAGGCGCTCGTCGTCGAGCACGTAGCGAAAGTTCCCCGGGAGCCGCGCGGCGTCGGCGGGGTCGCGGAGCAGGGTGTCGACGATGAGCCAGTGACGCTTCGGCGCCAGCGCGCGCATCGAGACGTTCATCGCCGCGCGGACCGTGCTGCGCCCGCCGTCGCATCCCACCACCCACGACGCCCGCCACGTGCGCGGCCCCGTTGCGTGGGTGGCGGTCACGGTGGCGCCGTCGTCGCGCACCTGCACCGCGTCGACGGTCACCCCGAGGTGCAGCGCGACGTGGGGGTAGCGCGCGAGGCCCTGGCGCAGCACGCGCTCGAAGGCGGGCTGGTCGAAGAAGCGAGAGCCGTCGCGGCCGTGCACGTTGTCGCGCTCGCGCACCGCGTCGCTGAGCAGCACGGCGCCGTCGGCGTCGACCACGTCGACCTGTCCGAAGGGCGCGGTGTGCGGGAGGAGCGCCGAGAAGAGCCCCGTGGCCTGGAAGTTCCGCAGGGTCTCCTCGTCGATGTGGGTCGCGCGGCACACGGGAAAGACCTGCGCGTCACGCTCCAGCACCACGGTGCGCACCCCGAGGGCGCCGAGGAGATTGGCCAGCACGACCCCGGTGGGACCACATCCGACGACCAGTACTTCGCAGTCTCGCTCTGCCATCGTTCCGTTGCTCCGCGCGGGGGGTGTGCGGTGATGGCAGCACGCGCGGAGGGGACCCGCGTGGCCATCGTCGCCCCGACGTTGGTCACCTCTGGCCATCGTTGGATGACCTCCGCGCAAGATCTTCGCGCTAGAACTCCAGGGTGGTCGCGCGCCTGGGTGGCGCCGATGTCACGGGAGTTCGATGGACCTCGAAGAGCTGCGCGCATTTCTCATGGTCGCCGAGACGGGATCATTCCTCGCGGCGGAGCAGCGCCTGGGAATGCCCCGGGCGACGCTGCGACGACGGGTGGAGGCGCTGGAGGCGCGCGCGGGCGTCTCGCTGCTGCACCGCACGCGGCAGGGGGTCTCGCTCACCGTCGCAGGGGCGAGCCTCGCGGACCGCGGGCGGTTGATGGCGCAGGAGGCCGCCGCGCTGGTGGCCTCGGTGCGGGAGCTCGGGCGCGAGCCCGCGGGGCTGCTCCGGGTGCAGCTCCCGCCGGGGATGCCGCCGCAGATCCTGACGCAGCTCTTCGCGGCGGTGCGCGCGAGCTACAGCAAGCTGTCGGTGCGCGTGCGCCTGCGCGACGACCCCATGGGGGGGCTGCTCGACGACGTCGACATCGCGTTCCACGTGGGCGACGAGACGCCGCCGGGGCCATGGATCTCGCACGAGGTTTTGCGGGTGCGGGAGTGGATGCTCGCGAGCCGGGCGTACCTCGACGCCCGGGGCACCCCCGCCACGGTCGAAGACCTCGCGGGCCACGAGCTCTTCGCGTGGGAGGCGCCAGGGAGTGACCCGCGCGCGTGGCCGCTGGTGCAGGGCGGGACCGTTCCCGTGAGCCCCGCGCTGGTGGCCACGGACATTCACTTCCTGCGTCAGTGCGCGGTGTCGGGCCTGGGCATCGCGCTGATCCCCGATGGGGGCTTCGAGGACCCGGCCGAGGCGGCGGCCGAGATGGTCCCGGTGCTGCCGAACCTCGTGGGGCGCGAGCGGGTGTTTCGCATGGTGGTGCCCAAGGCCCTCGCGGACATGCCCAAGATCCGCGCGGTCTTGCAGCACGTGCAGGGCTTTCTCGACGAGATCACCTGAGGGTCAGAAGCGCACGGTGACCGCGCCGTGGGCCCCGCGCGGGTCCACGTCGACGCTCACCTGCACAGACTCTCTCGCGCGCGGCGCGACCAGGAACACCGTGACCCCCGCGGCGGCGAGCACGCCCGCGGCGACGAAGCTCCCGAGGCTCATGCCCGCGCCCGTGCGCGTCGAGTCGAGGTGGTCGCGGCACGCGGCGGTGTTCGTGGTGAGCTCGTCGCGCGAGGGGTGCAGCAAACAACCGCTCTCGTTGAACCGCCCCACCGCGCCCTCGCGCAGGATCGCGCCCACCACCCCGAGGCCGAGCGCGACGCCCGCGCCTGCGAAGAGGCCGATGCCCACGGGGCGGTGCCAGCTCGCGCGAGAGACCGTCACGGGGGATGTGACCACGGGGGTTGTGACCACGGGTGGAGTGACCACGGGGGTTGTGACCACGGCGGTCTCGGGCGTGAGGGTGACCTCGACCTGAATCGGGTCCTCGCCGGTGGGCACGGCGACGCGTCGCTCGGAGGGGCTGTGACCGGGGGCGCGCACCACGAGGGTGACGAAGCCCGTGGTGACGCGCAGGGGGCGCGGCAGCGGGAGCGGTTGCGGGCGATCGCTCCCGAGCTGCACGGTGGCGCCGGGGGCGGCGCAGGTGATGTTCACCGTGCCGAGGTGTGTGCGCACCGCGGCGAGGGCCTGCTCCAGGCTCGCGCGGTTGGCGGTGATCCACGGGTCGCTGGCGCGGGCGAGGGCGGTGGTGAGGTGCTCGTCGGCGTCGGTCCAGCGGGCGAGGGCGCCTTCGGCGAGTCCAAGGCGGGCGAGGGCGCGGGGCTCGCCGGTGCGCGCGAAGATGGCGCGAAAGACCTCGGCGGCCTCGGCGTTCTGACCCTGCGCGCGGAGCTGCACGCCGCGCTGGTGCTCCGTCTCAGAGGGCGAGGTCTGCGCCGAAGCCGTTGCAGCGCAGAGGGATAGCGAGAGGACGAGGGCGTGGCGCATCGGTCAGAACACCCTCGGGGCGCGGTGGGTGAAGAGGTTCGCGATGCGCGTGCCCATGCCCGCGCCCGTGATGCCCATCGGCGGGGGGATGTTTCGCCCGCCCATGTTCATTGTGAATCCGCCGGGCGTCCCGGCGATGAACGAGACCGCGCCGAGGTTCGACGACGCGTCGGGGTGGCCGGCGACGATGTCGGAGACGCCGTTGCCATCGAAGTCGCCGATGACCAGCGTCCCGTGAAAGTCTGGTTGGCCGCTGAGCGGGCCCAGCACCGTGGGCGAGCCCAGGCCATTGCCGACCGAGGGGTAGGCGTAGATGCGCCACTCGGTCCCGATCCGTTGGGTCAACACCAGGTCGGAGACTCCGTCTCCCGTGAAGTCGGCGCTGGTGAGCCGGCCCGCGCTGGTCGGCGCGTCTTGCAGCGTCGCCGAGAACCCGGCGCTGCTGGTGAGTCCCATCGCGCTCCCCGCGGCGACGAGCAGCTGCCACTGCCCGCCGACGAAGGCGATGGTGCCCACGTCGACGCGCCCGTCGCCGGTCACGTCACCGAGGTTCGAGGGCCCTCCCCCCGAGATGCTCATCCCCGCCACGACGCTGATGTCGGGCGAGACCATCGAGAGCCCCGCCGGCGAGCCCATGAGCCGCACCCAGGTGCGCAACCCTCCGGTGTTGTTGTTCACGAGCAGGTCGTCGAAGCCGTCTGCGTTGAGGTCGACGACGGCGCCGCTGTTGCCGAACTGCCCCCCCGCGGGGCCGGGCGAGGGGAGGGTGACGACCGGCGACAGTCCCAGGCCCGTCGCGGCGCCGTGGTAGACCGAGACCCGCCCGCCTGCGGGGTCGGCGGTGCCGGAATTCGTGAACATGCCCGAGGCGACGGCGAGGTCGGTGTAGCCGTCTCCGTTGAAGTCTCCGGCGAACATGAAGTTCCCGAAGTAGTCGTAGACGGGGGTCGGCGGGGTGAGCGCGCGCGGGTTCAGCAGGCTGCTGCCGTTGGACGTGTACACGGTGACCGCGCTCCGGAAATTGCTGAACTGGTTCACCTGAAAGACGGCCACGTCGGTGTCGCCGTCGCCGTCGAAATCGCCCGCCGCGGGATAGCCGAACTGGGACCGATTGCTGTCCGGTGAGGTGACGGTCTGCATCGAGAGCGGGTCCGGCGGACGACCCTGAACGCCGGGGAAGACATACAGCGCACCGTTGGCGTTGTTCGCGCCGTGGGCGCTGACGAGGGCGTCGGTGATGCCGTCGGCGTTCACATCGGTCATCACGCGAGAGGGAAAGCCCTCGCCGCTGCCCGCGTCGGGCAGGAACCACCAGATGGGAGAGGCCGCGCCGCACTCCTGCGTGCCCTGCATGGGTTGCACGCGCCACCACCGCTTGCCGGCGACGCCGGTGCGCATCGTCGTGCCGGTGGCCGACTCGCTGCGAGAGATGGGTGAGCACGATCGGTTCTCGCAGAAGTCCACCCGCGCGCCGGTGGCGCCTGGCGGGAGCGCCCAGGTGAACCGCACGTCGCGGCTGGTGATGCGCGACCCCGACAGCGGGCGGATGAGCCTGGCCGCGGCGCCAGGGACGCAGGCGCCGGCGTCGACCAGGGGAACATCGACGGCGGGCGCGTCCACCACGTCGGGTCGAAGCACGTCGGGCGTGTCGGTCACCGACGTGTCGACCACGTCGGGACGATCGATGAGGGGCGCGTCCGACGCGTCGGGGACATCGATGGCCGTCACGTCGACGGTGTCGGTGAGCCCCACGTCGGGGCGATCGATCGCGGGCGCATCGACCACGTCCAGGGCCATCGCGTCGGGGCGGTCCATCGTGGGCGCGTCGACGGTCGCGGGCGCGTCGGGGGGCACCGCGCGGTCTTCGCGCGCGACGTCAGGGAGCGTGCCGTCGCCCGTATCGGCGATGGGCGCGTCGGTGATCACCGCGTCGGTCCGAGGAACGTCAACGCTCGCGTCGGTCGTCGCGTCGGTCGTCGCGTCGGGGAAGCCCCGCGCGAGGTCGGAGCATCCCAGGATCACCAGCAGCGGCGCGGTGAGCGCGCGCCGCCATCGAGCGCGAAGCGGGTTCGCGTTGGCCAAGTCTTCCTCCAGCGTTGGGCGACACAGTTCGTCGCCTGCGGGGAGCGGTCAACGCGAGAGGGGTGTCCGTAACTGAGCCAGGCATGGGCAGCGAACGGACATCACGTCGCGCGCACGAACGTGACATCGATGCGCGACGAACGGCCATCCCGACGGGGTCGCCGACGGACGTAGAGTGTGGCCCTCGAACGGCGCGCGAGGTGGTGG